>JAJYWM010000413.1 GCA_021791455.1 bacterium
GCTCGCGACGTTCCCCGCGCCCGGTGCCGAGCCTCGCCTACGGGCACCAGCGATTGGCCGGCCGGTGATCGCGATTCGCCTCGAACTGGTGGCACAAGGGCTGTGGTGACGATTCGGCAGCAGAGCTCGTGAAGATCGCCATCGTGTCGACCGACTACCCCCCGCTGCTGGGGGGCGTGGGGGCCCATGTCGCCGCGGTGGCCGGCGCACTTGCTTCGATGGGTCACGACGTCGAGGTGCTGACGCAGGCGAGCTGGGTCGACAGGCCGACGGTCGAAGAAGGAGCCGTGACCGTCCGTCGCTGGCCGGTGGTTTCGCCGGCCAGCTACCTGCAGCTCTCGCCGGGGCTCTGGCGCTTTCTCAGGAGGGCAGGGCGGCGCTATGACGTGGTGCACGCCCACAGCTACCACAGCGCGGCTCCGGCGGCGGCCTACCTGGCCGGCTGTCGTCCGCTGATCGTCACTCCCCACATGCACCCGGCATCGAGCACCAGGCTTGCATCATTGCTCAACCGGCCCTACTCCCAGCTGTTCGCCAGGATCGTCCGGGCGGCCAGCGCGATAACGGCCGACTCGAGCTCAGAGGCCGAGCTGGTCCGCTCCCGCTTTCCCGATGCCGAACCGGTCGTGATCCCAAGTGGCGTCGCCCGGGGGCGGTTTAGCGCCCAGAGCTCGATCGAGCGTCAAGCCGGGCTCGTCCTGGTCGTCTCCCGCCTCGTCAGCTACAAGAGGGTCGACCTCGCCATAGAGGCCATGCAGTACCTGCCTGATGCGCAACTTGTCGTCGTGGGAGAGGGGCCAGAGCGTTCGAACCTCTCAAACCTGATAGCTTGCCTCGGTTTAGACGCACGGGTTGAGCTCATCGGGCCTGTCCCTGACGACAAACTTACCGAGCTGTATCTGCGATCGAGTCTCGTCGTCTCAGTTTCGCGGCTTGAAGCCTTTGGCCTAGTGGTGATCGAGGCTCTGGCGGCCGGTGCTCGCGTCGTTGCAAGTGACATACCGGCGCATCGAGACCTGAAGCAGTTTGACGTCTACGGCGCGATGAGCCTCTTTGACGTTGCTGACGGCATTCAGGGACTTGTCGATGTTATGGGCCAGGCCCTCCGCGCGGGGGGCGTCGAGGGGAGCCCGATCGTGCCTACCTGGGAGAGCGTCGCCAGTCGATATCAGGCTCTCTATGGCGAGATAGTGGGAGGAGCAGGGAGCCCGCGATTCAGTTGACGGGGGCCACGATCGGAAGGGCAGGTCAACAGATGCTGCCCTCGATCTCACTGGCAGCCGGTCCCTTGCCCGCGGGCAATGGCCCGGTCACCGTGGAGGTTGCAGCAGCTCGCTGGGGCGTGATCCCGTCGGCAGGCGGAGGGACCCTTTGGTACAGTGAGGACCTTGAAGGGTCGGTCGGCGGAACGCATTGACTCTTGTAAGTCGTGCCAGTCTCCGCGCGACGGAGGTCTTGCGGGGTAGGGGGCGAGGTTCACTACTGCGTCGATCAATGGTCCGACTCCTGGGGTCCGCTGGGTCCGGCGGCGCGCGGCCGACCAAGTGGCGCTCGCAGAGAAGCCGGTGGGGTAGCTCGCTTCTCAGGCGAACGTTGGGAGAGTTGGTGTTTGATACTCCGGTGAGTCCACATCCGTTGCAGGCGGCCGCTGTGGCCGAGTGTGGGCGGCAAGCGGTGAACGGCAGCGATGTCGTCTAACAGGGCGGCTATAGCCAGCCCCGAGGCCGAGCCGCAGCCGAGCCATCCGGGAGCGGAACTCGACCTGTGGCGCCTAGTGCGCCAATTGCTGGCAGTCATTGGGCTCGCCGGCATCGTCAGCGCTGAGTTACTGCACAGCGGCACGGCTCAGAATGTACTTGGCGTCACAGCTGTGGCCGCGTTTGGGCTTGCGGCAGTCATGTTCTGGTGGGAGAGCGCCCGCTCATCGACTCCTGTGCCCGGGACCTCGTCCGGCGTTCTCAGTGGTTCGACTGCTCATGCCTGGAGAACCACCCTGGTCGGCCTGGGCGCGTTCGGGGTCGCGGTGACTCAACTCTGGTTCCTCGGCGGAGCGACTATCGCCCGCGGAGACGTGACGCCCCCTGTCGGAACCGCCTGGATCTCGCGGCTCTTTGAGAGCTTCGCGTGGTCGGGGAACAATTTGGGGGCCGCCGCCCCGGGCCCGCTGGCCCTGCCCTGGGGAGCGGTGGCCGAGCTGGTCCACCTCTTTGGCGGCTCGACAGCGTTGGCCGACCGGTTCTTCATCTCACTGCTCGTTGCCGGCGCCCTAGTCGCAGCTGGGGCGCTGTTCAGGGCCTTGGGGTTCAGTCCGCTGGCGGGCGGCATCGGCGCGTTCATCTACTTCTTCAATCCGTACACCCTGACCACTGTCGGTTTCAATACTGTCTTTCTAGACGCCATGGTTTTGGTGCCGCTCTGTTGCGCCGTAATCCTTGCTTGGGCCAACGCGACGTGGCGCTGGTGGCAGGCAATTGCGGTTTTCGCACTCAGCGCTCCCCTGCTCGGATACGCCTATGAGAACCCACCGCTCATCGGTATGGTGATAGCTGCGTCGATAGGTGCGGTCTGTCTCTCCTTCCTGCGCTGGGGCGGCGCGGCTGCGAAGCGGGCTGCAGGGATGTTCGTGGTCGGAGGCTTGGTAGCTCTCGCCGCCTCCGCCTACTGGATCATCCCAGCGAAAGCAGCCATCAGCACAGTCGCGACCCACCGGCTTTCGAGCCTCTCCTCGTGGGACTTCACTCAGGTCCGAGCCACGCTAACGAACAACTTCTGGCTGAACGCTATCTGGGCGTGGCGTTATCCGACGTACTTTCCTTTCGCACCCGGTTTCTCGCACCTGCCGCTTGAACTGGTGCGCGCAGCTCTGCCAGCGCTCGCCTTTGGCGTCCTTGCTCGGCGCCGTCTGCCCGCTAGATGGATGACGCGGGTCGCAGCTGGGGTGGCCGTGGCAGCACTTCTCCTCCTCCTGTTCGCAACCGGGACTCGCCAACCCGGGGCGGTGATCTTCGACTTCTTCTACTCCCTGCCGTATGGCTGGCTGTTCCAGACCCCGGGGCGTTTTCTATTGCTCGGCGGTCTGGCATATGGGCTGCTTGCCTGTGCACTGGTCGACTCCAGTAAGGCCCGCAGACAGCCGGATGACGTCATAGCGAAAGAGCCCGCCCGTGGGGCTGGGCGCGACTCGCTATCCCGGTCTCTGGTGGCGGTCGTCTGTCTCTTGGTGGCTGGGTCGTCTGCCTACCCGTTGATGACCGGTTCAGTCGTTCCAGGCGCCATAAAACCTTTTCCTTCCCAGCATGTCACTGTGCCGAAATATTGGCTGTCGACCTTTTCCTATCTGAACCACCAGCACGATCAGTCGCCCCTTCTCGTCCTTCCTCCAGACGACTTTTACCAGATGCCTTACCGCTGGTATTACGGGACCGACGGTTTCATTGTCAACGCCTTGCGGCGCCATGTGGTTGTTCCTAACGCACAGGAGTACACTTCGGCATCTGCTGAATTGATGTCCGCCGTCAGATTGGAAGCTAGGGCTCTCTTGCGGCGCCAGTTTACACTTGCTTACAGAACTCTAGTTGCGCTTGGCACACCAGACGTTCTTGTACGCGGTGACATAGTGTCTGGCTTCCCGGGACGAGATATCGTGCCACCGGCTGCGCTATTCCATGCTCTTGCCGAGGATCCGGCGATGATAATGATGTGGCACTCGGGACCATTGGCAGTGTACGGCACTCGAAACCCCTTCCCGACTCATCTCAGTGGGTTTGCAACTATCAACAACAACACTCCGAACCTGAATGCCCTGACACTCGTACGGGCCGGCCGGGCGCTCGTCTCCTCGTCGCCCGTTCCAGGGCACGAGAGCATTATCCAGCTCCCGGGCCTCGGGTCGTGGCATCTCTCCGGTCAACGGCTGACGGTGTCGGAAACTCTTCCGGCTGACTGGACCTATCACGCAGTCGCCCTCGGCTCTCACGGGGTGTACCCACCCCGTGAGAGCCACATGCTCGTTCGGTGGAGACCGAGGGCTCATCAGGTAGGCCTCGCTGCTCGGCTGGGCAGATCTCTGATCAGCGACGGCCAGTTCTTGGGGGGTCCTTGGCAGGCGCAGGTGGGCAACTGCAATGACGTCGCGCCCGTCGGTCCGCACGGCCTGGTGGCTCGGGTGGTTCGCCAAGCTGGACCAGGGAGGAGCCCAGCACTGGAGTTGATTGCCCGCGCCGATGCCGCTTGTGAAGCTCAGAAGCTGAGGTGGACTCGAGGGCCGCTCTTGTTGTCTATGGAGGTGCGTTCGCTAGAGGGCGCGAACGTAAAAGTGTGTCTATGGGAGATTCCCGAGAATCAGTGTGCGCCTATGTCGCAGCCCTCGGCCGGTAGGTCCTGGCACCGTTACGCCAGGGTTGTAGCAGCTCCAGCGCGTACGAAGGAGATCTTGCTCTTTCTGTACGCTGACTATCAGGGCGGATCCAAGTCCGTGGATGAGTACGCGCGTGTTGTTGCACGCGCTCTACCGGCGATTCCGACGGTGATGCTCGTCGGCCGGCCGAAGCACCCCTCAGGAGGGCTCCGCCTGACTGCGACATCGACTGGCTATTCGACCGCCTGGCATGCTGAGGGACGCCACGTTCGTGTAGATGGACTGCGCAACGGCTGGCTGGCTAGGAGGCGGATGCCTGTGGCAAGCGCCACCTTCACTCCTGCGGTGAATGAACTTCGCGACGAGATCGGCCTCGCGCTCGTGGCGGCTGCGGCAGCTGCGGCGGCTAGCTGGCTTGTGCTAGGTGGAAGGCGTCTTCGACGCGCCCGCCGTTGGCATCTGAGAGCGACGGAGCCGTCATCGCGATGACAGGAGGGGGAGGGGGCCAGAGAGTGGGCGAGATATCTGCAGTGGTTGTCAGCTACGCCAGCGGAAGCGAGCTTCTCACCTGCGTTGGCTCGCTTCTTGGTAGCGCTGAGGTCAAAGAAGTTGTCATTGTCGACAACGGACCACCCGGTTCCGAGTTACCAGCGATCGCGGACCCTCGTGTCCGGGTGGTCAACCCAGGCGACAACCTTGGCTTCGCGGGAGGAGCCAACGCTGGTGCGCGTGAGACAACCGGTGAGATTCTGCTCTTTGTCAATCCGGATGTGGCCCTTCAGCCGAGCGCGATAGAAGGGCTTGCTGCACGACTTCGCGATCGACCCGGCGCCTGTTCTCCCGTGATCGAGGTGGCGGCGGACGGTTCGAGCGAACACGGGATCACGGTGGACTTGTTCTTGATCCGACGGCTTCCACCTAGGGAGGATGATCAACGGACGGCGCTCTTCGTCTCCGGTTGCTGCCTTGCAACGAACCGCTCTGTGTTCGCAGCGATAGGAGGGTTCGATCAGCGCTACTTCATGTTTTGCGAGGACCTGGAGTACTGCTGGCAGGTATGGCGGCGCGGTTTTGAGGTTTCGGTAGCCGATGATGTTCGAGCGCATCATGAAGGCGGGGGCTCAACCCCCGGCGGATACGTTCGGGACGGCCACGTTATGGTCAGCGAGTTTCGGATCGCGCTGAGAGAGCGCAACAGCATAGCTGCCGTCATTTCTTGCGCCCCGGGGCGCTGGCTCTGGCTCCTTCTGCTCTGCGGACTTGCGCGGCTGTTGGGAGCGGCGGCAGCTGCGCTGGTCCTCGGTCGTTCAAGCCTCGCCACCGAGCTAATGAAGGCACTCGCATGGAACGTGAGGGAACTGCACGGAAGTCTTGCCCGGCGTAGGCACGGCCGGATAGACCGGGGTGGCGAGATGCGTGCCTGGCGACGTATTCAGTGGCGCTGCTATGCCCTGAGCCTGTTGCGGGTGTACGGGCGGCCGATGTTCGCCGATTCAGCGGAGCCAGTGGCGTAGGGAGTTCTGCTTCGAGCTGGCGACGGGTTAAACCGAGAGCCGGGGTGGGTCGCTTCCACGATCGTGGCTCACGTGATTCCCTTCCGGGCAGCGACTCGGACAGATGATGCTCGGCCAGAAGGCCGTCCCGATCCTGCCGAGCTATCGGCGCCTGGTTCGGCGGATCAGGTGGTACACCTCGCTCAGCCTGGCAGCCGTTCGTGCGAGTGAGTACTCGAAGGCATTCCGACCTGCTCTGTGACCGAGCAGATTCCGCAGCTGCTCGTCGTAAATGAGTTCTTTCATCGCCTCTGCGAGGCTGTTCGGATCACCGGGGGGAACCAAGACGCCTGCGTCACCTATGACTTCAGGGGTAGCTCCGACTTGCGTTCCGATTACTGGTCGACCGGCTGCCATCGCTTCGGCCGTCGCCATGCCCCAAGGTTCAGCCAGCATGGAGGGGTTGACCCCGAAGAGGGCGTGTGACCAGGCTGCCCTCACCTGCCTGTAGGGCACCGAGTAGACGAAGTGGACGCTCCCCTCGCGGTGGCTCTCCCGCCTCTGCTGGCTCACGACCACGAGGAGCGGGGGCCTCGGCTCGGCCAGCTTGTGGTAGGCCTCGAGCAACACCTGGGAGCCCTTGGCAGTGTCGAGGGCTCCGACGAACATGATGTAGGGCACCGATGGGGCCCAGCTGGGAAGCGGCTCGCTGGCGAACTCGGTCGCAGGGACGATGCCGGGTGGGATGATATCGAGTGGCTTTCCCTTGATCCGGTGAGCAGCCGCGGTGGCCCGGCTGTTGGCGATGTAATGGTCCACCCAGCGCGTCAACGGTCGGGCCGCGAAGAGCCCCGAGACGGTGACGGCCCCTTGCGCCCGGCCGACGTGAGCCGAGGCGCAGCCGAGACAGCGCCAAAAGGCTTCCTCGTCACAGACCTCTTTTTCGAGGTAGAGGCGGGTGCGCTTGGCGCAGGTGAGGCCGTAGTCGTGGAGGTTCCAGACGACCGGGGTCGTGGCCAGGCCCGTTGCCCGAAGCGGCAGGTAGGAAAAGCCCATCAGGCCGTGGCTGTGCACGATGT
>JAJYWM010000037.1 GCA_021791455.1 bacterium
GTTCTCATTCATCTGCGACCTTATCCTCAAGATCCTCTACTTCAACGGCGGCATGCTGGGGCGGGACCTCTCGCGTCACTCCTGCCTTCCCTGGGTGATGGTGTCGGATGCCATCAAGTTCCTCTCCGACGAGGGCTACTGCGGCACGACCGGTATCCGGGGCACCCTGGGCGGCGACGAGGGCTTCGCGGAGGGGCTGCAGTACGCGATCAGCAGGGCGGGCCGTGAACGCGCTCGCGAGCTGATCGAGATCAGCCAGTACGCCGGGCCTGCGCCGGTCCCATTGGACGTCTACGTCGCTGTCGCCAAGCACCAGGGGCGGACCGCCCCCATGGTGACCCATCAGCTGCTGCGGGCCGCCCTGGACCATTTGGTGCTCCCTCCGAGCGTCTTGAATCGCCTCGGGCCGGCTCTGGGGTCGCGCCAGTCGATCTTCCTATACGGCCCCCCGGGCAATGGCAAGAGCACGATCGCGGCCGCCTGCGCCACCCTGCTCGGTGACCCGATCTTCGTTCCTCACGCCATCTACGTGAAGGGAGAGGTCATCCGTATCTTCGACCCCGTCCACCACAAGCCGGTGCCGGCTGAGCTGCCACCCCACGACACTCGTTGGGCGTTCTGCACCAGGCCCGTCGTCATCGCGGGCGGGGAGCTGACCGGTAGAGAGCTGGAGTTGAGCTTCGACCCCAAGGTGGGGTTCTACGAGGCTTCGCTGCAGCTAAAGGCGAACGGCGGACTGTTTCTGGTCGATGACTTTGGGCGCCAGCAGCTGAGCCCTCAGGATATGCTGAACCGCCTCATAGTGCCGCTGGAGGCCGGGTACGACTACTTGAACATCTCCCGCGCCGGGACCACGGTGCAGGTGCCGTTCACAGAGATCCTCATCCTGTCCACCAACCTGCGGCCGAAGGAACTCGTGGACGACGCCTTCCTGCGGCGGATTCGCTACAAGGTAGAGGTGCCCAACCCCGGAGTGGTCGAGTACGGGAGGATCTTCCGGAGGGCCTGTGAGTCAATGGGCCTGCACTTCGACCCCGAGGCCGTGAACTATCTGCTGGAAGAGCACTACCGCAAGCAGAACCGCCCGCTTCACGGCTGCGAGCCCCGGGACATCCTGGAGCACCTGATTCATGCTGCCGCCTACTTTGGCGTCGAACCGCGACTGACCCCGGAGCTGCTGGATCATGCCGTCTCGGCCTACTTTGCCAATCTCGACGAAGCCGACGGCATTCCTCTCAAGCTGAGCCACTGAGGGGACAATCACCCTCTGAGTCACGCGGCGGTGCGAGCGAGTTCACGTCTTCACCCACGTGCTGCGCCGCTCTTGGCCCAAGTGCCTGAGGCGCGTGGCGCCTGCTCGGTGACCCCGATAACCTGGTGACGTTCCGGAAGGGGCCGGTCTGGCTCGGCGGGACCCATGCCCGCCACCGCGACGACATCTTCGGCACCCGGGTCGACCAGCTGCAAACAAGCGGGCAAGCGTCACCCTCGAGCTTCACGCGCCATTCCACGCCCGGTCACCTTTCGTAGTGGTGACGGGTTTGCAGCACCCGGAGGTCGTTGCCCGCAGCCGGGTAGACAAGCCGGTGTTTCTAGGTGATGCGCCCCGATCAAGCGCCGCTGATCCCGTAGTGGAGCGGCTCCGGGTCTTCGACTCCGATCGTCGGATCGCGTAGTGTGCGATCGATCAGCCGGGCGATGCGGCTGACGACCGTTCGGTCCGCTCGCTGCCAGTAGGTGCAGTCCTCCCAGCCTTGTTTGGCGAAGACCAGTTTCATGTCCGGTCGAGCGGATACTCGACCGTCTCGCCACGCGCTGCCGCATCAGCGGCATCGAGTAGGCGCCGCGGGTCAGCTGGCGAGCGAAACAGGTATGCCGTCTCCTGCCACGCCGAGTACTCATCTGCCGACATCAGCACGGCGTTGCCGCGCTTGGAGCGATCTCTATTGCCGCCCGATCGTCATTGACCCTCTCGGTCAACGGGAAAAGTTGTCGACGCGCCTCGCTGGCTGTGATCGCCAGCACTTCTCCCGTCAGTGGTACGAAATGTGGTCCCACATTGTGGGTAGCGACGGCGAGACAGCCTCGCGGCCCTGCTCGGCACGGTCCGCCCGGCGAAGGTGACGACGTCCTCGACCACCAGCAGCCGTTTTCCGGCCACCTCGCCGCCCTCGACCAGTCGGCGGGTGCCATACTCCTTGGCCTGCTTGCGGACGAACAGTGCCGGGATTCCGGTGACTTGAGAGAGCACGGTGGCTATCGGCACTCCGCCGAGCTCCACGCCCGCGAGTGCGTCGATACTGTCGGGCACCAGCGGTGCGAGCCTCTCCTCGACCTCGCGCAAGAGCGTGGGATCGCCCTCAAACAGGTACTTGTCGAAGTACTCGCGGCCCACTGCTCCAGAGCGCAGACGAAACTCGCCCTCCAGGTGACAGAGGTTATAGATCCGCCGAGCCAGCGAAGGATCAGACGACAGGAAGGGCTGGGTTACTTTCCATAGTGGTAGCGCGCTTGGTGCACGATCAGGTCGTCACCCGTAACTTGGTAGACGAGTCGGTGCTCATCATCGATCCGTCGTGACCATAGTCCGGCGAGCGTCTGCTTGAGAGGCTCGGGCTTACCGATGCCCGAAGCCGGATCGCGCAGCGCCTCCCCGATCAGGCGGTTGATCCGTTTGAGTTTCTGCCGGTCGGCGGTCTGCCAGTGGGTGTAGTCCTCCCACCCGCGCGGCGTGAAGACCAGCCTCACTCGTCGGCGGTGTCGAGCGGATGCTCGATCAGTTCACCCGCCTGCGCTTGCGCCAGTGACTCCAGCAGCCGGCGAGCGTTCGCGGGCGACCGCAGCAGGTAGGCGGTCTCCTGAAGCGCCTCGTACTCCGCCAGCGACATCAGCACAGCGTTGCCGCGCTTGGATGTGATCTCGATCGCCGTATGATCGTCGTTGACCTTTTCGATCAACGGGAACAGTTCTCGACGCGCCTCGCTAGCTGTGATCGCCATAACGCCCTCCTCTGATCGGTACCAGATATCGTACCACAAAGACGGATGGCTCAGATCGTCGTGATCACCGGGCTACCGTGCTACACCTCTTGCACCACGAACCCAGGCCGTCGAGCATGGGCGACGAGGAACTCATCACCCGAACACTCATGCATCATGTCGAGGGTTCGAGTAAGACGCGTGGAGTGGAGCGAAGGGGATTCGAACCCCTGACCTCTGCCGTGCGAGGGCAGCGCTCTGCCAACTGAGCTATCGCCCCTGGGCGCCTCAGTATAGAAGGCCAAGAGGGGATAGGTTCAGCCCGGAGAGGACCTCAGGAGCTGCGGCGCTTCCAGCGGGTTCGCTTGAGCATCTTCTTGTGCTTGTGCTTGCGCATCTTCTTGCGCCGCTTCTTGATCACCGAACCCACGAAGAAGCAAACCTCGAATATGCCCTAGGGCGGATGGCGAGCAGGGACAAACGAATCCCTTACCCTGGTACCAGCACAGTCTAATGGTCCGCGAGCTGGCCCGTCAAACCGGCTCTCAACTAGAGGTGGCGAATGGAGACTCTCTGGGCCCCGTGGCGGATGACCTACATCGATCGGGTCAATGGGCCCTCCGACGACGACTGCTTCCTCTGCGACGCCGGCCGCCCCGAGCTCGGGGATGGCGATCTGGTGGTGCACCGATCCGGGTCCGCCGTCGCCCTGCTCAATCGCTTTCCCTACAACCCGGGCCACCTGCTGGTAGCTCCCCGCAGTCACGGCGGGGATCTCGCCACCCTCGCGCCGGAGGAGCTGGTCGACGTCGGCCGCGAGCTCCAACTGGCGACCGCGGTTTTGAGAGGTGCCCTAGGATGCGACGGTTTCAACGGGGGGTGGAACCAGGGTCGTGTCGCTGGCGCCGGGGTCGATGGGCACTTGCATTTTCACCTGGTGCCGAGATGGGCGGGCGACACCAACTTCATGACCGTGCTCGCCGACGTCAAGGTGATCCCGGAACACCTCGAGGCCACGCGTGACAAGTTGCGCCGTGCCTTCATGGAAGCGGGTCACCCGACCTGAAACGGCGCCCATGAGTTAGGCGGAAGTCCCGGAGTCAGCAGCACCAGGTGGACTGCATCCTTTTGGGGCCCGGCCGCGTCCAAGTCATCAGAGGCAATCCGCTTTGGAGGACACGGTGATGACAGTGGCAAGATTCATGGCGACAGGCGTCGGACGAGGAGTTCGCATTGTGGTCGGCGTGGCCCTGATTGGAGTTGGACTCGGCCTAAGCGGCTGGCTGGGCCTGGTGTTGGCCCTGGTCGGCTTGGTGTTCGTGACCGTGGGGGCAACCAACGTCTGCCTCATCGCCCCGATCCTGGGCGCGCCGGTCAAGGGCAGTGCCTGTCAGCGCGCCAGCTGAGCCAAAGGGGCGATCTCTGGTACGGTCCCCTCGCTGGCCGTCACTTCAGGTGGTGAAACAAAGCGCTCGGAAGCGTTCGGCCAGCGGCGGAGGGACATCTCCCAAGTCGACTTCGACGCGGCGATACATCCACAGGAGCAGATCGGCGGCGCTGGCTCGAAGAGAAGGACATGCTTCCTCTGCGCCCGGGCTCAGCCGAACGGTCCCGGGGCTCACCCCGTCGGTCACCGTCCAGCTGCGGTCAAAGTCCGTGCACGAGATGGCGAGCGTCCCATCGAGTGGCGAACGAGGCGGGTCGGCTGGGTCGATCTCGCTCGAGACGGAGAAGGTCAGGAACTCGTCGACGGCGTCAGCTGCCATGGCGGGATCGAACCTGACCTGCCTACCCGCCGCGGTGGCAACGTCCCAATGGTGGATGGCCGCCTCCTGGGCCTGGTGACGCCCGATGAAGGCGACATCCTGCTGGCCGGGAGCCCAGGTCCACACGGGCTCGGTCCAGTCGGCCGCCTTCAGGGCTGCGACCAACCGGTCGCATCCCTGAAGCAGAGTTGGCACGATCCCATCCGGGGAGGGCGGAGCGGGTCTGCGGGACTGGTCAGGGGGCGATTGCAGGCGTTCGGCCACGATCGTGGCCCAGAACCACTGGACCTCGATCAGGTGGAGGAGGACGTCGCGGACTGACCAGCCGGGGCAGCCGGACACGGCTGTCTCCATGTGCCCCCTGGATCCCTCCGCGATGCCAACGGTGTGGACGTCAATCTCTGCGCAGTAAGCGGCCGGTTCGAGTCTCACAGTCGGGTACCCATTTGTGGGCCGCTTGACGGCGTGCACCGGTCCGGTCGCGTCGAGTCCGCCATGGCTTCTCCTGGGAGCGGGGTGGCTGGGAGCCATCGTTGGTCGCGCCATCCTACCGAAGACGCGCCCGGCGATGCACCGTCTGATCGCATCTGGGTCGGGCCTGAAACTGAGCGGACCCATCCCACCCTGCAGCGCAGGCGCAGCTCAGGCTTGATTTCGAGGATCGCCCGATCAACTCCTCACCGCGACCGAACGAGGTGACCTCTGGGGGCTGAGCCCAGTAGCGACATCCCCCGAGGCGAGGGTGGCAGATGATCACAGGTCAAGAGGCAGTGGCGTGGCGCCGCCTCCCATGGGTGTCCGCAAACCCACGGCTGTTCTGGTCATCGCGCAGGCAGCCGCACCACGCGCGACGTGGGTCCTTGGCGCTGGCCCGCGGAGGTGGCTCCGGTAAGCCGTGGCTCACCCTCGTTTGCGTGGGGTGCCGCTGGCAGCCGGGCGCGAGCCAACCTCCCGACGATTTCCTGTCTGAACTCCAGGCGGGGCCGGACAGACTTCCTGGCCAGAGTTGCCGATCCTCATCAGATCGATCACTCCCTGCGGTATATTTCGGCCCGTGCCGAGCAGTGACGTCTGGGACGAGGCCGATGCCGCAATCTACGATGACATCGAAGCGGTTGAGATGTTCCGTCCAGAGGTGTTGGGACCGGCCGTGGATTTCCTTGCCGGCCTGGCTGATTCGGGACCCGCTTTGGAGTTCGGAATTGGAACCGGGCGAGTCGGCATTCCCCTCATGGCCCGTGGGGTGCGGGTTGCCGGCATCGAACTCTCAGCCCCGATGGTCCAGCGGCTTCGGGCCAAGGTTCCGGAGGGCGACCTGCCGGTCATCATTGGGGACATGGCGACCACCCGCTTTCCCGGCACGTTCCGACTTGTCTACTTGGTCTGGAACAGCATCTCCAACCTCAGAACTCAAGCCGAGCAGGTGGAGTGCTTTCGCAATGCCTGCCGACATCTCGGGCCGGGGGGTAGATTCGTGATCGAACTGGGCGTCCCACCACTTCGGCGGCTGCCCCCAGGCCAGGTGGCGGTCCCGTTCGAGGTCTCCTCAGCACACACTGGGTTCGACACCTTCGATAGCGTGACCCAGGAGTTCAGTTCGCATCACTATTTCACCAAGGCAGATGGAACGATCAGCTACGGAGTAGGACACTTCCGTTATATCTGGCCGGCCGAGTGTGACCTGATGGCACAGCTGGCGGGAATGCAACTCGAGAGCCGCTACGAGGACTGGCGCGGGACACCGTTCACTTCCGGGAGCGAGAGCCACGTCTCAGTTTGGCGCAAGGCCTGACGAAGCGGCCTTCCGGGACGCGGTGGCGCGTGTCGCGTGGGTGGCCCGGATCTCTGATCGGAGGACCCACCAAGGCGGGATTCTCCCAGAAGTCCCCGCCCTGCTTGGTCGATCGGGTCGTCACCGTATGGTCGCCTAACGCGTCTGAGCCCCAGCTCCGCTGTTAGTCAGGACGACGACCGGGAGTCGCCTGCGCCCTGTGGCACGCACGGCGATCCTGTCCTGCAGCAGCCATTCGAAGCAAAGGTGCTGGAGGCGATTACACCTCGTGGATGGCATACTTCGGCCATGGGGTCCTGGGTTGTGGTGGTGCTTCCAGGTGGGGGCTACGGACCCCTGGGCGCGGCCCTCCGGTT
>JAJYWM010000220.1 GCA_021791455.1 bacterium
GCCTGAGGGTGCGCGTCAACCGTGTGGGGCCGCTCCTGCGCTGGCCAGGAGGTCCAAGCGATGGTGCCAGCGCTCGTAGAAGCGGCGAAAGTTGAGCCGGCTCAGACGGTCGCGCTCGTCCGGGTCGGTGTCCTCCCAGCCCCGGTGCTCATGCATGACCACAGGCAGGTCCGGGATGCGACGCTGCCGGAGCCCGGCCGCCCGCAGGCTGAGGCAGAGGTCGAAGTCCATCATCCGGTAGAAGCGAAAACGCTCATCCAGCAGGCCCAACTCCGAGAATCTGCTGCGCAGAAGGGCCAGGCAGTAGCCGTCAATGGCGTCCACCTCGACCTCATCGGAGTCGAAGAACTCGCGCATGTCTGCGCTGCGTGCGCCCCATCGCCCGACCGCCCCCACTTGGGGATCTGCGAGGGCCCCAAGGATGGGGGAGAAGCAGTCCCCCACCACCTCCACCCCGGTGTCGAGAATGAGGATGGCCACTCCTCGGGCCGCGCGCACGGTGATGTTGCGCGCCGCCGCCTCGCCGATGCGGTGGTCGGCTCTGAAGACCGTCATCGGCAAACCGCCATCGGCCGCTGCGGCCAGGACGGCCTGGCAGTCCCGGCCGGCGTCGTTGTCCACCACGAGCACCTCTACCCGGTGTCCGCCCAGATGGCGCTCGATGCCTTCCAGGCAGCGGCGGAGATCCTCGGGGTAACCGGCGGTCACGATGCTCACCGACAGCTCCAGCAGGTCTGGCTCTGACCGCCGATCCGGGACCTCCAGCGGTGAGGAGATGAGTCCCCGTCGAAGATCCGTAGCCCGGGCCAGGCGGTATCTGGTCGCGCCGCGTAGGTCCTCTGGGATCACCCGAAGAGCGTTCAGGTTGAGCCGGGCCGCGTCTGCTCGCGCGTAGTCACCAGACGCTCGCAGCGCCTCGCGGGAGGCGCCGACCGAAATCCACGGCCCCGGTGAGGGCGGCGTTGTCGGCTCCTTCTCCAGTCCCAGACCGAGTAGTCGATCCGCCGCTCGAAGGGCTCTGGCCCGGGTTGCGATGGCCTGGGAACTGTCCCTGGCGAGATGGAAACAGTCGGCCAGGGCCCGGGGCAGGTCCAGGTCGTCCTCCAGCCTCCGTTGGACTGTGACGGCAAACCTCTCTGCTGCCTCTGGGGAGCCGGAGTCGGGGTCCTGCGACCCGATGCGCCGCAGGCGGTCAAGCGCCCTTTCGGCTCCCGCCAATGCGGCCAGGGTGAAGTTGAGGCGGGTGCGATAGCGCACACTGGCGCAGAGAAGGCGAAAGGCGAGGGGGTCGAAACCTCTCTCCACCAGGTCATCGATGGTGTAGACGTTGCCCGAGGACTTCGCCATCTTGATGCCGTCGGCCAAAAGATGCTGGCCATGCACCCACTGGCGGACGAAGGTCTGGCCTGTCGCCGCCTCACTCTGGGCCAGCTCATCCTCGTGATGGGGGAATATGTTGTCCACCCCGCCGGTGTGGATGTCGATCTGCTCTCCCAGGTACTCCATGGACATGGCAGAGCACTCGATGTGCCAGCCGGGAAAGCCGGGTCCATAGGGGCTGTCCCACACCATAAGCTGTCGACCGGGATCGGCCCTGCGCCACAAGGTGAAGTCGGCCGGATGGCGTTTTTGGGGGTCGGCCTCATCCCCGGCCGCCGCCTGGAGCGCTTCTGGGGTGTTGCGGGAAAGCCGGCCGTAGGGCTGATAGGCCGCGGTGTCGAAGTAGACCGTGCCGTCGACCTGATAGGCGCGACCCATCTGGATCAACCTGTCTATCAGGGCCAGCATCTGTGGGATGTGTTCGGTAGCTCTGGGAAAGACGTCCGCGGGCTCGATGCCCAGCTGCGCCTCCGCCAGGTGGAACTCTGCCTCGAACTGTCCCGCTATCTCGCGCGGTGTCCGGCCCGCGGCCAGGGCTGCGGCGATGACCTTGTCGCCGCCTCGTTCGGCCATCTCCTGGCGCATGTGGCCGACATCCGTGATGTTCTTGACGTGCCGCACCTGCCATCCTTGGGCGCGTGCGACCCTCTTGATCCAGTCGGCCATCAGATAGGTGCGAAGGTTGCCGATGTGGACGGACCTGTAGACCGTGGGGCCGCAACTGTACATGGTCAGCTGGCCCGGCCGAAGCGGTGCGACCTCGACCGTCCGGCGCGAGAATGTGTCATGGATGCGCAGCACAGATCGATGCTAGCAGTGAGCGGGCGAAGCCCCGAGCCCGCCACTCACTGGGCGAGGGAAGCGTGACCCTTGGGGCCGAGCGGGAGAGGACCCTGGTGCTGGAGGGGGGCAACGAGTGGCGCCCGGGATGTGAGGTCGCAGACCGATGGTGGGTGGCCCGCCAAGGGGGCGCAGAGGCCACGATCCTCACGACCGCCGCCCAGGATGGGCCCGAAAGGGCCGTCCGGTGGGCCAGCAGCTACTTCCGCGGTCTGGGTGTGGCGGTTCGCGCCTGCCCCATTCAGACCGTGGCCGACGCCTCCGATCCGCAGCTCCTCCGAATCCTAGCCGAGAGCGGATCGGTCTTCATCTGCGGCGGGGACCCGGCGGCGGCCAGGGATGTGCTGGTGGGTTCTCCGGCGGGCTCTATGCTGCTGGAGCTTTACCGCAGGGGGGTTCCCCTCATCGGGTCCAGCGCCGGTGCGATGGTTCTCGGAGCCAGGTGCCTTCTGCCGCGGCTGGGCTTTGCAACCCTCCCGGGACTGGGTCTGCTACCCAATGGCGTGGTGGTTCCGCACTGGAACGCTGCGGGCGCGTCCTGGCGTGAGAATGCCATGAAACTGGTTGCGCAACTGGAGGTGCTGGCGGTAGATGAGGGCACCGCGGCGGCGTGGGATGGCCGCAGCTGGCAGACCTTGGGTGCGGGGCGGGCCCTGGTCCTCAGCTCTGCGGGCGAGCTGGCGGTCCAGGGTCGCCTGCCTTCTCCGCCGATAGAATGACCGGGTTAGCCTGAATTTACAGTTCGCCAAGGGTGGCGGGGCTGCTGGGAGATCTTGATGCCCGAACTGGGCCAGAACCGGTTGGAGACGTTGGTCTCCCTCTGCAAGCGGCGAGGGTTCGTGTTCCCCAGCAGTGAGATCTACGGGGGGATCAACGCCGTCTACGATTTCGGTCCGCTGGGGGTCAGACTGCGCCGCCGGATCAGGGACCTCTGGTGGCGGGAGATGGTGGAGCTTCGCGACGACGTCGAAGGGGTGGAGGCGGCGATCCTCATGAACCCCGCGGTCTGGCAGGCGTCCGGGCATCTGGCCAATTTCAGCGATCCGATGGTGGACTGCCAGGGCAGCTGTCACCAGCGCTGGCGTGCCGACCATCTCGAGGGCGACCGCTGTCCCAACTGCGGGGGGCCCCTTGGTCCGCCCCGACAGTTCAATCTGATGTTCAAGACTTTCATGGGGCCCCTGGAGGACCAGGGGTCCACGGTGTATCTGCGCCCGGAGACGGCTCAGGGGATGTTCGTCAACTTCAAGAACATCCTCGGCACCTCCCGACAGCGGGTGCCGTTCGGCATCGCTCAGATCGGGCGCAGCTTTCGCAACGAGATCTCAACCGGCAACTTCATCTTCCGGCTGCGGGAGCTCGAGATGATGGAGATGGAGTGGTTCACCGAGCCCGGCGACGACGCGCGCTGGTTCGACTACTGGTGCGAGCAAAGAGTCGCCTGGCACAGGGGCCTTGGGATTAGCGGCGAGCACCTGAGGCTGCGTCCACATGGGGCCGACGAGAAGGCCCATTACGCCCTGGCCTCCTCGGACATCGAGTATCTGTATCCATGGGGCTGGGCCGAACTTGAGGGGATCGCCCGGCGAGGCGACTACGACCTCTCCCGACACCAGGAGGCGAGCGGCAAGGATCTCCAGTACACCGACCCCACCACGGGCCGGCGCTTCTTGCCCTTCGTCGTGGAGCCCGCGCTCGGTGTCGACAGGACCTTCCTGGCCCTGCTCCTCGACGCCTATGCCGAGGAGGTCGTGAAGGGCGAAACCAGGGTGGTTCTGCGCCTCAGCCCGCGCGTCGCTCCCTATCAGGTGGCGGTTCTCCCGCTCTCGAAGAAGCCGGAGCTGTCCGCGGTCGCGCGCCGGCTGGAGCAGGAGCTCAGGGTCTCGTTCGCGACCGAATACGACGACACGGGGTCAATTGGAAAGCGCTACCGGCGCCAGGACGAGATCGGCACCCCGCTCGCGATAACCGTGGATTTCCAGACCCTGGAGGATCAGGCCGCGACCATCAGGGACCGTGACACCATGGCCCAGGAGAGGGTGCCGCTGACCAGCCTGGCCGAGGTCTGCAGAGAGCGCCTCGGCTGACCGCCCGGGGTAGGGGACATCGTCCGGGACCTGTCAGTGGTCCCCCGATCGAGCCCTGCCGGAGATGGGTCCTGAGGATGGGCTCACTCCAGCCACCGGGCCAGGCGCTCGCGGACATCCTCGCGGACGGATGGCTGCGGCTCATCGCCTGGCACCACCGATTCCAGGATGTAGTCGGTGTCCTTCAGTTGGTGGCCGGTGAGCACCGCGACCACGTCGGCACCACTGGAGATCTGCCCCGAGGCCCGCAGCTGTCGGACCCCGGCTATGGCGGCGGCGGAGGCGGGCTCGCAGCCGATCCCCTCACTTGCCAGTTGGCGCTTGGCCCGCAATATCTCCTCCTCGGAGACGGCCGCCGTCATTCCGTCGGTCATCTCCAGGACCCGGCGGGCCCTGCGCCAATTGGCTGGGCTTCCTATGCGAATGGCGGTGGCCCTGGTCTCCGGGTCAGCCAGCGGGAGGAGGTCGGTATCTCCGTTCCGCCACATCCTGTGGAACGGGCTCGCACCCTCGGCCTGGATGACGGCCAGGGCGGGCATTCGGTCGAGCAGGCCCAGGGCAAAGAGCTCCCGGAGGCCCTTGCCCACCGCGGAGCAGTTTCCGAGATTGCCCCCGGGCATGGCGATGACATCCGGCGCCCGCCACCCGCGCTGCTCCATGATCTCGAATAGGAGCGTCTTCTGCCCCTCCAGCCGCAGGGGATTGATCGAGTTGACCAAGTAGAGGTCCAGCTCTGGCGCGGCCCTGCGCAGCAGCGCGAACGCCTCGTCGAAGTTGCCACCCACCTCCATCACCAACGCGCCGAAGTCCTCGGCCTGGGCCAGCTTCGCTCGGGAGACACTGCCTCGGGGAACGAATACGACCGCTTGCAGACCAGCCCTGGCGGAGTACGCGGCCATCGAGGACGAGGTGTTCCCCGTGGATGCGCACGCCACCACGCTCCTGCCCAGCCGAACCGCCTCCGAGATGCAGACGGTCATCCCCAGATCTTTGAACGACCCGGTTGGGTTCGCGCCCTGATGCTTGATCGCGAGTTTGGCCACCCCGGCCCACTCTGCTGTCCTCACCGCCTCTGGCATGGGGGTGCCCCCCTCCCCGAGGGTTACCACGGCCTGCCCGTCGAAATCGGGAAGAAGTTCGCGGAAGCGCCAGACGCCACTTCTGTCCAGGGCTGATCCGGAAGCCCGCCGGGCCCGAAAGTCGGCGACCAGTTCGCCCGGTCGCAAAAGGGCGGGATCGTAGCTGAACTCCAGGAGCCCGCCGCACGCCGCGCACGACGTCGCCGCGGCATCGCGAGCCGTCTCTTCGCCACACGATGGCTCGCTGCAGATGAGCCGGGTGGGCATCACATCCCCCCGGGAACCGCTGTTCGATCCGGCCTGAGCTCCAGGCGGGGGGTCACCTCGGCCGTCTCTTTCTCCGTTAGCACCGAGCCGCGCATGGGAGAAAGGGTATCCGGCCCGACCGGCCCTTGGCACTCCTGGCTTGGGCCAGCCATTCCACGGTTGACAGTTTGTGGTCTGTGGTATATGGTCCGCCTAACATCAGGCACGACGGCCAGTCCGTTCACCTCATCAATAGCGCCGGCAGCCAGGAGGGACCGACATTGCGTAACTTCATCCGCCTCAAGCACTCCCTTGCCTTTTTGGTTGCCCTGATGGCGGGGGCGTCCCTGCTCGCGGCGTGCTCGTCGGCCCCTTCAGCGTCCAGCACGCCGACTCCCAAGGTGCAGAACGGCGGGACCCTGAACATCGGCATTCCCACCGCCCCGGAGGCGCTGGATCCCAGCACCGAGGCGAGCTTTGTCGGCCACTGGGTGTTCGCCAACATGTGTTACGGGCTGTACGGCTTCAGCGTCAAGAACCAGGTCGTCCCGGTGCTCGCGACCGGGCTTCCGACCATCTCCGATGGGGGCCTCCTGTACACCATCCACGTCCGCCAGGGAGTCCGCTTCAACGACGGGACCGCGATGACGGCCGAGGCCGTGAAGACCTCGCTGGTGCGGGACAAGACGCTCCCGACCTCGGCCCGGGCCGCGGCCCTGGCGGACATATCGTCGATAACGGTGGTCAACAAGTACACGGTGCAGTTGCGGCTTTCCCAGGTGGATGCCCCGCTGACTTCGATTCTGGCGAGCCGGTCTGGCATCGTCATGTCGCCGACGGCCCTGGCCCGCGAGGGCGCCAACTTCGGCAACGATCCCGTCTGCGTCGGACCTTTCAGTTTCCAGTCGCGACCCAGCCTGGACCAGATCAACCTCACCCGCTCCAAGTACTTCTACGGCAAGAAGCCCGCCGTTCAAGAGGTCATCTACCACGTGATCACCGATCCCGCGACCTGCTACTCGGACCTCCTCTCGGGAGCGATCAATGTGGCGGAGTGCCTGGCGCCCAACGACGTCAAGCTCCTGGACAGCAACAGCGCCTACCGAGTTCAGCAGGTCACCTCGGACGGCTACTCGATGATCGTGATCAACGTCGGCAATGTGGCCGGTTCGCTGAAGAAGACCTATGGCACAGCCGATAATCCCCTCGCCAAATA
>JAJYWM010000130.1 GCA_021791455.1 bacterium
TTGGCCCACACCCTCTCGGTGGGCGGCTCCATCCTGCTCCTGGGCCCCTCCCTCTTCGTGGCTGGGGTCGCGCTGGCACTGGTGTACGAGCGGACCAGGTCGATCTACCCGGGGATGGCGCTGCACGCCTCCTTCAACCTGGTCGCGGTGATCCTGATCTTCATGTCGTCGACCGCCGCCAACTGCCACTGAGACTGACGGGCTGCGACCGGGCGGTAACAACATCGTCAGAGGTGTTGACAACTCGCTATACTTCCGCGACACTGCCGTCGGTTGGAAGGGGAGGCCGGGTGACTCATCGCTTGACAGGGAAACGTTCCCGGGCAGGCATGGGCCGGCATCCAGTCGGCGGAGGATGGGTTGAGCCACTGGGGCGTCTGGCACCGCGCGCGGAGACTGGCTAGCTTGCTGGGAGAGCACAGGCCATGGCGGCGCTCGCGCAGCCTGGACCACTTTGACCCAACTGGCGGTGCCGCTGGTCACGGTTCACCACGTGCCCCCCGGCCTTTGGTGCGCATCGGCACCGTGTTCCCGATCCTGGGTGTCCTCAGCCTCTTGCTGGCGTCGCTCCTCACCGTCGGTGCCACCGACTCCTTGTTCAGCTCGACACCCGTGCCCGGCTGCGTGACCGTTGGAACCAGCGCTACGGGGGCGCAGGTCAGCACCCAGAAGTCCCCGGCGAACTGCGCGGCGCCCACGCCGACCCCAACGTCGACTCCCACGCCGCCGGCGACTCCGACTCCCACCCCCGCCAGTCAGCCCGTCTCCTGTACCCACGGTGCTCAGGGCCCGAATCTGGCGACCGATCCCTACTTCGGAGTGACGACGTCGGGTCCGACTCAGCAGTCTCCGGGCACGAGCACGGCGGCGGTGAGCAGCAGCTCCTTCGAGCAGCTGGTCGAGGCCCCGAGCCAGATGCTCTCCTCGTCCGTGAGCCTACCCTCCACGATCGCAGGATTCGGAACCGACACCGCCAACGGCATCACCGGAACCGGGTCCGACCCCGTCAGCAGCTCGGGCAACGCGTTCGCCTTCGGCTACTGCGATGAGACCCAGTTCCACGAGTTCGATCCGAGCACTCCCGCCACGTGTTCTAGCGGTACGACCCCGCCGACATCACCCGCGGAGGTGGCGAGCTGCCTCGATCTCCCCGGGGGGGTGATGGGCAACCTCACACCGCTCGGCGCGACCTCCACGGTGACGGTGCCCGACGGTTACTCGGCCCAGTACGAGTCCGGCACCTCGCCACCTGCATTCCCGTCCGCCTACCCGAACGGTTATCCGGGGCTGCCATTCGTGGAGATCTACACCACAGACCAGTTCACGGCCGCCGAGGGCTCCAATCCTGTGCCCTTGAGCGGGGTCGCCCCGGCCGTGGCCGAGCCGCTTCCCGTGAACGTGCTGTATCAGAGCTATACGCCCACGGCAACCGGCGGCCCGGGGAGCCCGGGGACACAGTTCGCCGCCGTGCTCGACTTCCAAATTCCCGCCTATGACATCTGCAGCAGCGCCGGTCAGAGCGGCTGTCTGTCCGCGGGGAGCACCTACGTGGCGTACCTGCTGATCTCGGACACGGACGGCAACGGCCACGGAACCGGGCCGCTTGCGGACCACGCGTGGTACTTCACCGTGACGGGGAGCTGAGTTCATGGCCACCCCTCGAGCATTGCGCCAAGCTCGCGCTTCGGCTCGCGACGACAGGGAGACCCCGTCCGAGGTGGTTGCGTTCTTCTTGGAGCCTGGCTTTCAGGCGAGCTGGGGCGGAGAGCTGCCCAAGGCGACTCCCCAAGACCTTGGATCGGGGAGCCTGCCGTGGCACTCCAAGACGTCAGCTTCTTCAGGACGGCTGGTCCGGGACTGTCGGCGGCCTGCGGCGCCGGCCGGGCCACGGATGCGGCCTCTATTGCCCGCCCTCCGCTCGGTGCTGATGGGCTGCGTGGTGCTGCTGGCGATCGCGAGCGTCTCGATGGCTCTGTTGGTCAGGCGCTTGCCGAATGGGGAGACCACCATCCTGGGCCATCCCGTCTTCGCGGTTGCCAGCGGGTCGATGGCTCCCACCTTCAACACCGGTGACGTGATCATCGACAGCCCCATCTCCAGAGCCCAGGCCGCCGCCCTGCGACCCGGGCAGATCATCACCTTCATCACCGCCCCGACGGCCGGCGTCGCGGGTGGCCTGGTGGTCACCCACCGGATCTACTCGGTCGTGACAAGGGCGACGCGCCGGGGGGGGAGCACTGTCTACCGCACCAAGGGAGACGCGAACAACGCTCCCGATGTCTTCGCAGTGTCGTCGGCCTCGATCATCGGGCTCTACCAGGGATGGCGGATTCCCGACGGGGGATACCTCCTGCAGGCGGCGCACCAGCCGCTTCTCTTCTTGGTGCTGGCCCTGACCGTGATCGGATATCTGGCGCTCACGGAGCTCCGCTCCCGGCGCCAACCGGCCGCCCCCGGTGCGGAGCTTCCGGGGCCCGGCCGCCGTCACGCCGGGGGTGGCCTCTGATGGCGCAGGTGACGCTCGCCAGCCAGCCGACCGCTGGCCGCGAGTCCCGCGGCCGACGGGTGGCCACCATCGCCGAGTCGATCCTCACCGTCGTGGTCGTCGTGCTGCTGGTGCTGGCGGTGGCGCTGGCGGTGCTGGTGCGCCGAGGGCCGGATGGGGAGAGCCTGATCCTGGGACATCCGGTCTTTTCGGTTGGAAGCGGGTCGATGACGCCCACCTTCGACACCGGGGACCTCATCTTCGACAACCCGGTTGCCGCCACAGCGGCGACCCATCTCCACAAGGGCCAGATCATCTCCTTCGTCACCAGCTCCTCAGAGGTCGGCGGGGTGCCGACCATCATCACCCACCGGATCGTCGGAGTCGCCGTGGTCCCGGGGGTCACCGGGGGTCCCGAGGTGCTGTACACGACCAAGGGCGACGCCAACAACGCGCCCGACCATTTCCGGGTGCCGTCGACCGCGGTGCTGGGCATCTACGAGGGGCGGATACCCTTCGGGGGCTACGTGCTCAGCTATCTGCACCAGCCGATCACATTCATCGTCCTGATCCTGATCCCGGCCAGCTACCTCGTCTTCTCCGAGACCCGTCGCCGCTGGCGGCTGATCACCGAGGAGGAGCGCGCGGTACGCGACCAAGGGCACCGGCCGTGAACGGGGTCGAGAAGCGGCGGAAGCTGTACGAGAACGCCGCATCAAGATGCAACTTCTACGTTCATTGAAGGAGGGGAACACAAGAAGGAGGCGAAACAGAAACGAGAATCGGGCGATCGCAATCAATCCGACATCAATCGATTTGAACTTTCGTAGACGCATTGGGAGGGCACCCATACATGACGCGATATCGGAGCAAGAAACTAGTCTTGGGGCTCAGCAGCCTCGGGATCGTGGCCGCGGTGGCGGCGCTGGCGATAGGGGGGACGATGGCCCTGTTCTCGAGCCAAGCCTCGCCGGTCACATCGACTTATACGGCCGGCTACATGACGTTGACCGGAGTCAACACCACCCCCGTTACAGCAACCTGCAATTTCACAGACCTGACCCCCGGAGGGACCCCGGGCGCGGAGACGATCGAGGTAAATGGAACGCCAACGACAGTTGACGTCGGGACCCCGGTCACCTGCGACTACACTCTGACGTACGCGGGCACCATGAACGCCTACATCCTCCTCGATGTGAAGGTGAACTCGGGAGCCAATCCGCAAGTTTCGCCGCCTGCGGGGGACACCACCCCGCTCGGAGGTGAAACCCTGATGGACGGGAGTGCGAACGGACTTCAGGTGACCGTCCTGTCACCCGCAGGCAATGGGTATCCCGCACAGGTCTTCGACACCCCCAGCTCCCCGACGCCGTCAGGGTGCAGCTGGCCAACTAACCCCTGCACTGGCAACACCGCTGAGGCATCCAACCAGCTGTTCTACGTCCCCGGGTACCCCAACACAGGTAGGGACGGGGACACATCGGTCGTCAGCCCGGGGTGGACCGACACGATCCAGATCCAGGCGATCCTTCCCCTGTCGGCCGGGAATCAGTACGAGAATGGCAGCGCTTCGGTGACTGTCAGCGCGGAGGCGGTGCAGTCGGCGAACAACCATGGCGGCGGATGCGGTGGTGACTACGGCCCCTGCAGCGTGTTCGCGCCGGTGGCGCAGTCGGTCGCGGTGAGCGCGACCAGCAGTCAAGCCGTCCTCAGCTACAACGAAGACGTGTATCTCCCAGCTGGTGGTGAGTCCAATTTCATCGTCCAGGACATCAGCCAGCCCCAGGTTGGCGGCTCCTATGACCAGTGCCCAGTCTCGTCAGCGACAGCCAGCGGCGAGCAGGTGACCCTCACTTGGGACCCCGCCAACTGCACAGGCCAGGCGCCGAGCTCGGGCGATTTGTTCGACATAACCTACTATCAAAGCAGTTCAGGCAACTATCTGATGAACGCCGCCCAGACGGTGTTCGCCGAGGAGCCCCAGGCTTTCTTCAACCAGGTTTCCTCATAGTCGAGTAGCGAACGGACCGCGATCCGGAAGGGGCCGGCGGGCTCCGAGCCCGCCGGCCCCGACCCCGGGCGGTGCCCGGCTCGGTGAAGTGGACAAGATGGCAACAGGAGCGACAAGGTCTTGAGAATTGGCGGAAGGCGACTGGCGACGGTCGCCGCGCTGGCGGCGATAGGGGTGCTCGCGTCCCTGTCGATATCGACCAGCCTGGCGTTGATCACGTCGACGGCGAGCGGTGAGAGCGCGTCCTTTCAAACGGGCACGGTCATCCTCAGCAGCGACCTGACCAACGCCCAGGGCCAGTCCACGAACTCCCCGTGCAATCTCTCGCAGTCGCCGCCGGCCCAGGTGAGCACCTGCCTCTACCGGCTGACCTACTCGGGCTCGCTGCCGGCATGGGTCGGGGTGATGTTCACGGTCACCCCCACAACCTTCACCAAGTTCACGATCACCGGGTGTCCCGGGGCGACCGGCGGGTGCGCCAACCCGCAGCACTTCAGCACGTCGGTCTCGGGCTACCAGGTGGTGGGGCAAGCGCCGGTCGCGCCCGGATCGGAGTACACCGTGGCCGTCACCGCGAGCGGGCCGATCCCGCCTGGTAAGGGTGGAGCGGTGGAGCTGTCGGCCACCTCAGTCCAATCAGACAACAACACGAATGCAGCCGGCACCGGTCCGGCCGCTTGGGGATGACGATGCAGGAGGATCGCGGGCGTTTGTGGAGACGGCTGACCGGTCGCGCTCCGGGAGTGCTGGGGCTGGCAGTCGTCGCCGCCGGCCTTCTCACCGGCTCAATCGGAGTCATGGTCGCGGTGGCGGCCTCGTCGCCAGCGCTCGCCGCCGGTCTCAACGCCTGCGGGGGATCCCTGCAGATGGTCCCCGGGGACCACGGCACCTGCACCCAGATCGTGACCGACAACACGAGCCCGCGCTATGGCGGCAACGTCAACGTCACTGTGGTGGTGACCACCACCTCCACCTCGGGCGGAGGCTCTCCCGCCGCCTCGCCCCTGGTGGGGACCGAGGCCCTGCTGGATGGCTCCCCCACCGGTCTGCAGATCGCCAGGATCGAGGATGAGACCACTGGCACCATCGTGGACCTGGGGCCGATCCAGTGCTTCACCAACTCGTCGATGACCGTGCCCGTGAGTCCCAAGACCATGACCGCAGGCTTCTGTGAGAGCCGCTCGACCGCGCAGCTTGTCGCCAGCGACGTGAGCAACTCGGGGTTCAGCAACCAGTTTGAAGTGTTCTGGTACTTTCCCATCGCGGCCGGGAACCCATATCAGGGAAGCAGTGCCAGCGTGAACATCACGGCCTCGTTCACCGGCTCCACGACGAGTTCCCAGGCCACACCCCCCCCCTCCCACTCGCCGCAGCCGACCCCGACCACCACTCCATCGCCCACTCCTACCGCCACTCCTACTCCCACCCCGTCCGGGGCGGTTCTGGGATCCCACACCACCCCCTCGCCGAAGCCTCCCGGAAAGCACGGCGGCGTGTTGGGGGCATCCGCCCCGACCACGGGGGCAGAGCTGCCGGTGTATCTCTCTCGGGTGCTGATCGTTCTCGGTCTGGCTCTGGTGTTCGGTGGCCTGGTGCTGTGGCGTAGGCAGCGCTACTACCAGGGCGGCTGATCGCGTCGTCAGCCCTTCGGAGTGACCCCCGAACGTCCTTGTTGGTGCTGTCGCGTTTGGTCTGCCGGGCCTGGATCGATCGGTCTGCGGAGCATGGGAGGCGCAGCTGCCAGCGCCACTGGCCGGGTGGTCGCGGTGTGACTGGGTCAGAGCGACGGTTCCGGTCCAGCGTGTCCGTAGGGGCATTCCGATGACGGCTCGGGGGTGCGCTACGCCCCCCGGGCCAGCAGCGGTCGCCCCAGCGCCGCACAGGCAGCGAGCGCTGCCAGTAGGAAGATGGGGGCTGCGAGGAGGAGCGATCCGGTGCTCCCGTAGGGCGGGTTGCCGTGCAGCACCAGCTGGAAGCCGTCACTGAGGTAGCTGAAGGGCAGCACCTGGGCGATCCAGTAGCGGATCCCCTGCGCGGGGACCCCGGTGAAGAGGCCGGAGAGGAAGAGCAGCGGTGCCAGGATCACCGCCAAAAAGAGCATCGCCTCGCCGGCGTTGTCGGTGAGGGTCGCGACTCCCAGCCCGATCGCACCGGAGAAGGCGAGGGTCGCCAGCGCCAGCAGCCAGGTCGCCAGGATCAGCAGGGGGTCAGGGCGCTGGGCTATCTCCAAGACCACGAAGATGAGGGTCGCCTGCAGGCAGTCCACCAGCCAGCCGGCGAAGAAGATCTCCAGGGAGATTCGCCAGGAACGGATCGGCAGCACCGCCAAG
>JAJYWM010000306.1 GCA_021791455.1 bacterium
TTGGGATTACCAAGGGACAATATGGAAGACTACCACTGCTGGGGATGCATGGAGTAGGTTGTGAGGACATGCAAATGCTAAGAGTGGGGCAGCGCATTTGCGTTGCCCCAAGACGATCTACGTTATGATCGGAGGGATTGGACAGTACTGCCCAAGCGCCGCATGGAAGTCTATGTTGGGATTACCCTCGTCCAAGTCGATCTGTGAAGAGCCGACATGGTAGCCGGCATAGTACTGCCAAAGCGTAGTGGTGTTGGGAATAGGCTGGTTACACGGAGGAGCGTCTGTGTTGGTACAATTGTCTTCGTCCCAGGGCGGGAAGGCAGTACTGTTTAGCCAGCAGGCAATGTAGATGAAGTCCGGCCCATAGCCGTACTCGCTATGCATGTCTGCGATGGTGATCCAAGTACCGCAGTTGCCTTGGCTGTTATACACACCGGCCCACCCCTTGAGGACGTGACCGTAGGGATCCGCCACACCCGCATGCATTCCGTCCACCCAACCATGGAGGTACTCGACTGCAACCGTGACCGGCCCAGAATCGTCTTCGCTATCGAGGGCAAACGAAGTGTAGTACTCACCATTAACCACCGGGAAGGCTTGTGCATCGTTGCCGAATGAAGACAGCACTGCTTTAAGGTTGGTTTGCGCGTCGTCGTATCCAAGACTGTAGTTTGCTTGAGTAACGTGGGGCCCCTGGTAGTGAATGCTGGTGATGGGTAGAAGCCGTAGGTTCTTGCTGTTGAAGAAGGTGCTTTCTTGCAAGGGATTGTAAAACGGCCATCCGGATCCCGTCGTACTTGTATCGTAGAAGTATCGACCCCAACCGTAAGGGTAGTGGCCCATCAAGCTGGTGGCGGTGTCATAGAGGCTGGCGGTGACAACATCGCCGGAATCGGCATAAGGGGTAACAGCCATCACGTTCCCTCCTTCATCGAGTCGACTGCGCTGAGGCTTTACCCGAAGAGCGGGGATTGCCTCCCAAACGAGTCGGCCAGCCTTTCGACACAGAGCGATGGTTTCCTGCAAAGCAACAAACCGGGCGGAAATAGGCAACGCCTCATGTCCACCAGAGGTACATCATGACACTGTACCGCCCATCCGCCCTCGTAGTCATGCGGTAGAGGTTCTGACGGTCCCCTCCGCACCAGCACCAAAGTTGCGCGAACGGGTCGAGGCGGTGGGAACGCATGGCCGACCGGCACTGCGGTGTGCAAATGGTGCACGGTGAGTAGGCCATCTCTCGACAGGGCACGCATGACTATACCAGACGCCACGTCGTGTGACAGAAACCCCAGTTCACGCCACCTCCCCTAGGGGCAATACCGTTTACTTAGTAAGGTTTGAACGGATCGCCTGAGCGGATGTCCTGGTGGGCTGGGGCCAGGAACGATGGTGGGTACGCTTGCGCGGATACTTGGACATCTTGCGTTTGACGACACGCGGGTTGGTGCGCAAGCGGCGCGGGGGTAGGCGCACCGCAAGGATCTCGTCCATCACGCGTTGGTGTAGTGCGACCAACTGCTCAGGGGGAAAAGGACTTGGCTCCGTCGACGTTCCGCCGTATCACTCGGAGCGATCTGATGAACGAGAGCCGATCTGGATCCTCGTTGGCAACCGCGGCTGCTTCGTGCATTAGGGCACGTATGGCGTAGTGGGTGAGCAGGTAACCGTACAACTCTTGGAGCACGCCCTCGGGTGTTTTGCTTCGCAGGACCACCCGTGGGCCGCGCTGGTGGGTCTTCAGCTCGTCGAGCGTGGTCTCGAACTCCCACCGTTCACAGTAGAGGGCAGCGAGTTCGTCGGCTGGGGCGGCCGTCGCATCGAGGATCGTACAGATGAGACGGTGAACCGTATCGGCCTGCGGTCGCCCGGGGTCGTCGATGGTGTACTCGATCACGCGCACTGTGATGCCGTTGCGATCATGTTGGCGGTCGTGGTCGGATGCGTACACGCGGCTGAGGTAGCTGCCATCCGGGAGTTCCTGCAGTACCGACAGGAGCAGACTCTTCGTGACCCGCCAGAGCAGATCGGCCCTGGTCTTGACCGCCTCCTGCCACAGGGCGTAGCTGAAGAAGCCGCGATCAGCAAGACATAGCATGCCGGCCTGAAGGGATGGTAGAAGCTCCAGCGTCAACTTGCTTTCATGCACCTTGTACGGCCCCATGGCCGCATCGATAATGGCATGCGTACCACTCTCGGCCAGTGCCGCAAGGCGGATCTGTGGAAAAGCGCTGGGCTCACCTCCCCTGCTGTGGCCCGGCCGCCCGAAATGTGCGTCGTTTTCAGGGGTGTCGGCAACATCCAAGGTACTGCCGTCGATGCTCATGACCCGCCAGTTGCGGTACCACACCCCTCGGCTGGCGGGACTCCCAAGCGGCTTTGCGACAGTCCGGAACAACATCCGCAACGGCTCAGCACCGAGCCGCGCCCTTCCCTTGAAGATCGCGGCCTTCGTCGGAACCGTCCATCCGGTCCTCCAGGCCGCAAGCCAAGAAAGCCCGTCGACCAGACGACGCATGACCTCCTCGTAGGCATCCTGGCTGAACAGAGCCATTGCCATGACGTAATACATCACAACGCGCGCGGGCAACAACCGATGCCGCTGCTCATGCTTTCCCGTCTCTGCGATCACCGCATCTACGAGCGCCGGCGGGTACACGTGGGTGAGTACACCAATGGAGATGTGATCGGACAGCCGCTCGCCACTCTCGGGCTTACGCCAACCGGCACGGGGCACGGCACCACCCCCAGCACATCCTGGGGCTATGATGCCACTCGTACGGCACTAAGTAAACAGTATTGACCCTAGGGGAGGTGGCGTTCTTCGCTCCCCGCAGCACGGACGAGCACCGTTGCGACCGAGATCGAACATCACACCAGAGCTGCCTAGAACGACTCTGCGAGCCCCACACCGTCCATGGCCAATGTCGCGAAAGATTAAGCAATGTACTGTGGTAAGCTCGTCTGCTACGAGTGCCGGGCCAGCAATGGCAGAACTACCGCAGGCACGATCGACTGATCCCCCTCAGTCTTGTGCAACGCTGCTCTTGTCTACCATGGGAGCCACCACGGCTCCGTAGCCCCTGTGAGCACGGGCGGAGCTCCATCCCACCAGTACCAGCCCTCAGGCACGTAGATGGTGGCGCCCTTGGCCTTGATCGGGTACGTCAAGACGAGGACGGTCCGCCCCCCTCCCAGTTGCAGTACTGCCTTCGGTTGCCCGAGCCCTTGGGCCTTGTAGGGCGGCAAGGTCACCGGCAACCGTGATATCGCTCCCGCCGGCGTGTCCTCGGCAGAATACGGCAGGGCGGCGAGATGCTGCGCCAGGCTCCGTTCCTCTGTCTGGGAGAGCACCACGCCGTGTGGGTTCACGTAGATCTGGTAAGTCATGAGCATCTGCGCGACACGGTCGCTGATCGACTCCGGCTGCCAATGGCCCTGGACGAGCCGCCAATCCATCGAGAGCCAACGGCCGGGGCCTCGATTGACAAGGACGGCAGTGTCCGGTGAAGGCCGCTGGAGACTCACCTCGGCCGGATAGACTGTCGCGTAGACGATCTGACTCGCACCGGCAGCCAGTTTAACCACCGTTTGGCCGACCACCAGCGACAGCGTCTGGGCAGCCTGCGCTCGGGTCAATGAGGCCTGCGGCTTGAAGATGCCGTCCATGTAGGTGGCGATGTATCCCGCTGCCACTGCTCCCTCGACGGCGGGCAGGGCCCACTTGCCGATCTCCCTACCGTCCGTGAACTGCACGGTGGTCCCCTGCGGCAGAGTCAGCGCGCGGGCCAGTAGCACGGCCTCCTCCTCGCGCGTCAGCGGCAGACCTGGGCCGAACCGCTTCGGGCTCAGCCCCCGAACGATGCCAACCTCCGCTGCCGCTGCGACATACGGTCCAAACCAGTCGCCGGGCGAGACGTCCGTGAAGGACGTGCCACTGAGGCTGGGCCTCATGCCGAGCGACCGGACGAGCATGGTCACGAACTGCGCGCGCGTCACCTGGGTCTCTGGTCGGAAGGTCCCGTCGGGATACCCGAGGACGATCTTCTTCGTGGCCAGGTCCGCGACGTACGGCGCCGCCCAGTATCCCGCCGGCACGTCAGAGAAGATGGCGGTCGAAGTGCCCGCAGCCCCTGCCTGAGCGGGGCCGACCACTGCGGCGGCGACGCCCACCAGAGCGATGCACGCCATTGCCGTCAGGCGAGCCCGCAACGGACGGTTCCGATCCATGCGAAGCCAGCTCCTCTCATCGCATCTCACTGGTCCTCTTCGCCCCGGTGCCGACAACGTGAAGCGCAATGGCGCAGGCGGATCTGCTCTGGTCCTGTCGGGGGAGGGGTGGAGCGCGTTACTTCTGGGTCGTCGCGTCTGCGCTGAGGTTCGTCCAGGTCGAACCGCCGTCCGTTGTCCACAGCAGCTGCCCGCCGGCGATCGCCCAACCATCAAAGGGGCTCACGAAGTCGAGAGCGCTCGCGCCCTGCAGGCTCAAGTTCGGCGTCACCGTGGTCCAGTGCAAGCCGCCGTCCGCCGTGCGGTATATCTTCGTCCCGTCGATCACGAAGATGTGGCTCGCGTCGACAACCGAGTAGACCACCGTGCCGCTTCCCCCTTTAACGGGAGTTGTCGGTGCCCACGACTGCCCGCCGTCGGTGGTCTGATAGAAGACCGCAAAGCGGGGATAGAACTCGACCGGCATGACCCCGTCGTTCGGACCGAAGAACACCGGCGGTAGACTGGTCGCAGCACCTCCTGCCGCTGTCAGTCCTTGTGGAACGGTTAGGCTCTGTGCGTTCCAGTTCGTCCCGCCGTCGTGCGTCACGTAGAGCAGGATCGAGTTCCCGGCCCAGGTGCCCGTGAGCCAACCGTTCTCAAGGCCGGAGAAGCCGAACCCACTCTTGTCTCCACCGAAGATGTTCGCCGCGTGCTGGGCGCCAAAGCGCCCGTCAGCTGCTATAGTCCAGTGTTTGCCACCATCCGTTGTGCGCAGTAGAAGCACAGCTTCGCTGCCTGCTGCTGCACCTAGATTCAGCAGGAGGAAGCCGGTGCTTTTGTTCATGAAGTAGGTTTGCGGCTGCGCCGCGTGATAGGTCGCGACGCTCTGCCATGTTTGGCCGCCGTCCGACGTGTAGTAGACCACCGTAGGCGTTTCCGAGTACGACGTCACCGCAAGCCAAGCGTGGTTTGGGCCGGTCGACGCCAAGCTGACCATGGCAGGCCCGACGTTGGGCATGCCCTCCGGCGTCACGTCCAACCACGTCGCTCCGCCGTCATTCGTGGTCAGGACCTGGTTGTCCCGTGTGGTTGCCCATCCGGCCGACGCGGTCAGCATGTCGACGCTCCAGAACTGCGCGCCCTGCAGCCCCAGTGGGAAGTCCCGCCCCGAGGACAGACGAAAGCCTCCAAGCCAGGAGTCCTTGGGCGGCACGAGCGGTCCGCCCTGTACGTCGTAGACGGAGAGCAGGGGCTGGGATGGGATCGCCACAGGCATGTAAGCGACTGTCTGGGCCCACGGGGAGCCGATCCCGACCGGGAGGGGCACTTGCCCGTCCGGCCGCGGGAAGAGCCCCCAAGGGCTTGCGACGGCGGAGCCTCCGATGTCGAATCGCACCTTGCCTCCGGCTTCGCTCGCACTACCCCACGCCAGGTGGTAGGGGGCAACGTTCTCCGGCCAGTAATCGTTGCCGTTCGACCCAGTGGGAACTCCAGGAAGGGTGAAGGCGGCGACGAGATCCGTCCCCTGCTGGATGGCGTAGGTGGCTGTCAGGTTTTCATACTGCTGCTGAGTGCGGAGTACTCCCGACCACGTGAAGAGGCCGTTCTTCGCAGGAAGATGCACGGTGAGGAGTGTCTGCACTCCTGGCATGGCTTTGAGAGCGAGATCCGGCGCTTTGCCGGGGAGATTCCCCCACACCCAGACGGGCTTGCCGGTGTACGCGAGCCCCTGTTGCAGGACCACCACATAGCGCCGGCCCTGCCACGAGGGCAGATGGATTTTCACGTGCGCTGTGCCGTGGGTCAGCGTCCCCACGGCGGCAGCGCCCACGCCGCCGTTGCCGGGCTGCACGGCGAAGAGGTCGTAGACGCCCTGACTGGGGAGTGTGAGCCGAAAGCTCCCATCCGCCGCGGTGTGGGCGGCCGCCTGAAACAGGCTCCCCGTCCCGACAGGCATGGCGAGGACGAGTCCGTCGCGCGTCGGCTTGCCGTCCGGGCCGACCACGGTGCCCACGACAGCAGTCTTGTGATTCGTGCCGGTCTTGAAGGGGTGAGCCTGGAGCCGCAGGTTTACCTGCCCGCCCGTGGGCGGGACGTGAAGGCTCGCCACTGCCCCGATCGAAGCGCCCGGCTCCAGTCCAGACTCATATACGCCGAGCCTGTAGTCGCCAGGGACAAGCCTCGTCCGATAGGTGTATGTGTCGGGATGCTGCTTCGTGTTGGTCGCCCACGAGAGGGGGAAACCTCCTACGCTGCCACTATCCCGATTCTGCCAGACCGCATTAAAACTAGCGGTTGGCGGCGTATCCTGCAGGTGGAGCACAAGGTTTATAGGCACCGCCTTGGCAGACTGTACGCCATGCGGGGAAGGCGTGGCAGAGGTGCCTCCGTTTGAGGCGGTGCCGCACCCGCCTAAAGCCAACGAGATGAGCAAACAGAATATTGCTTTAGGTCGGCTTTTGATGGCGAGGTCCCCTTGCGTCAAGTTGCACTGATTGTAGCATCCAGCTTTCGACCCGATGACAGAACATTCCATCCACCATGTCCAAATGTGAGCGTCGCGACCGGCGGTGAGCAACAGGAAGGTGTTGGCTGCTC
>JAJYWM010000065.1 GCA_021791455.1 bacterium
CGCGATACTTGCCGTTCCACTCGGACCAGAGCGGGGGGAAGTTGCCCACCTGATAGCCTCCCTCGCCCACGTCCCACGGTTCGGCTATCAGCTTCACCTGATTGATGACGGGATCCTGCTGAATGATGTCGAAGAAGGCGGACAGGCGGTCGACGTCGTGGAGTTCGCGAGCCAGAGCCGACGCCAAATCGAAGCGGAAGCCATCCACATGCATGTCCTGGATCCAGTAGCGCAGGCTGTCCATGATCAGCTGCAGCACGTGGGGATGGCGCATGTTCAGGGTGTTGCCGGTGCCGGTGTAATCCATGTTGTAGCGGGGGTCTTCCGGCACCAGGCGGTAGTACGCGGGGTTGTCGATCCCGCGGAAGCTCAGCGTCGGCCCCAGGTTGCTGCCCTCTGCGGTGTGGTTGTAGACCACGTCCAGGATCACCTCGATGCCCGCCTTGTGCAGCTGTTTGACCATCTGCTTGAACTCGGTAACCTGCTGGCCGCGCTGTCCCGCCGAGCAGTACTGGTTGTGCGGGGCCAGAAAGCAGATGGAGTTGTAGCCCCAGTAGTTGCGCAGCCCGCGGCGCTCCAGGGCGTGGTCGTGGATGAACTGGTGCACCGGCAACAGCTCCACCGCGCTGACCCCTAGCGCCTGCAGGTGTTCCAGGACCGCAGGGCTGGCCAGCCCCGCATAGGTCCCTCGCAGCTCCGGATCCACCTCGGGATGGAGCTTGGTCAAACCCCGAACATGGGCCTCGTAAACCACGGTTTCGTGCCAGGGGGTGCGCAGCTGGCGGTCCCCTTCCCAATCGAATCCTGGGTCGACCACCACCGATCGCGGCACCGCCTGCTTGGAGTCGGTTCGGTTGGGGCTTCCGTCCCCGTCGGGGCTGCCGAACTCGTATCCGTAGACAGACTTGCCCCAGCGCACCTCGCCCTCCACCGCCTTGGCGTAGGGGTCGAGGAGCAGCTTGGCGGGGTTGCAGCGCTCCCCCCGGGCGGGGTCGTAACGGCCGTGCACCCGATATCCGTACCGTTGTCCGGGCCCCACCCCGGGCAGATACCCGTGCCAGCAGAAGCCGTCCGCCTCCACCAGGTCCATCCGCTGCTCGGCGCCGTCTTCGTCAAAGAGACACAGCTCGACCCGCTCGCCCAACTCCGTGAAGATGGAGAAGTTGGTGCCCGTGCCGTCCCAGGTGGCGCCCAGAGGATAGGCCTGACCTGGCCATACTCGAGCCACCCTCAGGGCCCCCGCCGGGAGCGAGTTGGCCGCCGGGGGGATTCTCGGCGGGCCGGCTGGTCGGAGTCGCGCCGCAGCGCCACCAGGCGGTCGCGGAGGGTGGCCGCCCGCTCGAACTCCAGGTTCGATGCCGCCCGCTTCATCGCCTTCTCCAACTCCAGGGTGACCCTGAGCAGCTCGTCAGGCGGCAGCCCCTTCGACTCCTGGAACTCCATCGCCGCCTCCCCCTGGGCCACCCGGCTCATCTCCTGTTCCCGGATCGCCTTGACGATGGTGGTGGGGCTGATCCCATGCTCGCTGTTGTAGGCGGCCTGCACGGCCCGCCTCCTTGTGGTCTCGGCCAGGGTGTCCCGCATCGCATCGGAGACGCTGTCCGCATACATCACCACGTGGCCGTTGACGTTGCGGGCCGCGCGCCCCGAGGTCTGGATCAGGGAGCGGTAGCCGCGCAGGAAGCCCTCCTTGTCGGCGTCCAGAATGGCAATGAAGCTGACCTCGGGCAGATCCAGGCCCTCCCGCAGGAGGTTGATCCCGACCACCACGTCGAAGACTCCAAGGCGGAGGTCGCGGATGATCTCCACCCTCTCCAGGGTGTCCACGTCCGAGTGCAGGTATTGCACCTTCACCCCGGCCTCCCGAAGGTAGTCGGTGAGGTCCTCCGCCATGCGCTTGGTGAGGGTCGTGACCAGCGTCCTCTCGCCCCGCTCGACGGTGCGCCGTATCTCGCCGAGCAGGTCGTCGATCTGCCCCTTAGACGGCCGGACCTCGACTGGGGGATCCAGCAGGCCCGTGGGTCGCAGGAGCTGCTCCACCACCTGGGTCGCATGCTCCATCTCGTACGGGCCGGGGGTAGCCGAGACGTAGATCAGCTGCCCCACGCGACTCTCCCACTCGGCAAATGTGAGGGGCCTGTTGTCGAGGGCCGACGGTAGCCGGAAGCCGTACTCGACCAGCGGCAGCTTGCGCGAGCGGTCGCCGCCGTACATCCCCCCGATCTGTGGCACCGCCACGTGCGACTCATCCACCACGATCAGGGTGTCCTCGGGGAGGAAGTCCATGAGGGTGAAGGGGCGCTCGCCCTCCTTGCGTCCCGTGAGGTGCCGCGAGTAGTTCTCGATGCCGGCACAGGTGCCGGTTTCGCGCATCATCTCCAGGTCGAAGAGGGTGCGCTGGCGCAGGCGCTGGGCCTCCAGGAGTTTGTTCTGCACCTCCAGCTCCCTGAGCCGCGCCTCCAGCTCATCCTCGATGGCCCGGAGGGCGAGATCCAGCTTGTCCTTGGGGGTGACGTAGTGGGACGCCGGGAATATGTCCAGCTCGGCTCGGTCTCCCAGGAGCTCCCCGGTCAGCGGATCGAAGTCGACGATGCGCTCCACCTCATCTCCGAAGAAGTAGATCCTGGTGGCCACCTCCTCGTAGGCGGGCTGGATGTCGACAGTGTCCCCCCGGACCCGAAACCGACTGCGACCGAAGTCGGTGTCGTTGCGCTGGTACTGCAGGTTGGCGAACTTCCGCAGCAGGATGTCGCGCCTCCAGCTTGATCCCGGGTGGAGGCTGACCGACTCGCCCAGGTAATCTTCTGGTGAGCCCACCCCGTAGATGCACGAGATGGAGGCCACCACGATGACGTCCCGCCGGGTCAGGAGCGACCTGGTGGCGGCGTTGCGGAGGCGGTCGATCTCCTCGTTCCGCGAGGAATCCTTCTCGATGTAGGTGTCGGTGCGGGCGATGTAGGCCTCGGGCTGATAGTAGTCGTAGTAGGAGACGAAGTATTCGACGGCATTATGGGGAAAGAAGGCCTTGAACTCGCCCCACAGCTGGGCCGCCAGGGTCTTGTTGGGGCTGAGCACCAGCACCGGTCTGCCCGCCGCCGCAATCACATTGGAGATGGTGAAGGTCTTGCCACTGCCCGTGACCCCCAGCAGAACCTGGTGGCGGTCGCCCCGGCTCAGCCCCTCGGAGAGGGCCGCGATCGCCTGGGGCTGGTCTCCTGTGGGGACAAAGGGTGACTCTAGCTGCAGGTTGGGCACCGCTCGAGTATGCCAGCCGGAGGCTCCGGCGAGCCATCCCCAGGTGAGTCAGATCCCGGATGCCCGGGAGGACCGCCGGTGTCCCTGATCAACTGCAGCGGAGTCGCAGTCGAGTACGGGGACCGGGTGGTGTTCTCCGGCCTCGACCTGCGCGTCGAGCCCGGAGATCGGATCGGGGTCGTGGGGGCCAATGGCGCCGGAAAGTCGAGCTTCCTCGCTCTCCTCGCCGAGGAGGAGCAGCCGGCTGCGGGCAGCGTGGACCGCCAGGGCCGCCTGATCGTGACCCACCTGACCCAGGAGTCGCCCGAGCCGACCGCGAAGACGGTTCTCGGTGAGGCCATGGCGAGCCGGGTCGACCTGGCCTCACTGAGAGACGAGATGATCCACCTGGAACACCGCCTCCAGGAGCCGAGCCCCGAGCTTGAGCAGCTGCTGGCACGTTATGGCGAGTGTCAGGCGGCATACGAGGGGATGGGTGGTTACGAGCTGGAGTCACGGGCCCGGGCGGTCCTGCACGGCCTGGGCCTCGAAGAGGAGGAGCAGTCACGATCGCCCAGAGAGCTCAGCGTGGGCCAGGTGCGGCGGATGGAGCTGGCCAAGCTGCTCCTCCAGGACGCCGACCTGGTGCTCCTGGATGAGCCCACCAACCACCTGGACCTGGCGGCCATCGAGTGGCTGGAGTCCCACCTCATCCAGAGCGCGCGCACCATCTGTCTCGTGGCCCACGACCGGCGTCTCCTGGAACGCGTCTGCACCAAGGTCGTCGAACTGGAGGCCGGCCGCGTCGAGGTTTACGACGGCACCTACGACAGCTACCTGCGCCAGAGGCAGGAGCGCCGGCTTCGCTGGCGCCGTGCCTTCGAAGCGCAGCAGGCGCACATCTCCCACCAGGAGGAGTACATCCGGCGTTACAAGGCGGGCCAGCGGGCCCGCCAAGCCAGGGGCCGGCAGACCCTTCTGGACCGGCTGGAGCGGGTGCCGGAGCCGACCGAGCTTAGGCGCATGCGGCTCTCCCTCCACGCCGCCCCCAGCGCCCAGGTGGTGCTGCGCACCGAGGGGCTGGCTCTGGGCCGGGACGCGGCGGTGCTCTTCACCGCGCCCGACCTGCTCATCTCTCGCGGCGACCGGGTTGCGATCCTGGGCCCCAACGGCTCCGGGAAGACCACCTTGCTCCACACCCTGGTCGGGGATCTGCAGCCGGTGTCGGGCAGGGTCATCCCGGGTTCGCGGGCCCGCCTGCGCCTCTACCGCCAGGATTTCTCCGACCTCGACCCGGACCGATCGGTCCTGCAAACCCTCCTCGACGACCACCCCAACGCCCTGGTGGAGCGCGCCCGCTCGGTCCTGGGCGCCATGCTGTTCAGCGGAGACCGGGCGGAGGCCAGGGTGGGCGACCTGTCCGGCGGGGAGAAGGCTCGGGTCGCGCTGGCTCGCCTCGGGATGGACGACGCCAACTGCCTGCTCCTCGACGAGCCCACCAACCACCTTGACATCCCCGCCCAGGAGGTGCTGGAGCAGGCAATCGGGGAGTATCCCGGAGCCGTGGTCCTGGTCTCCCACGACCGTTACTTCGTGGACTCCGTGGCCAACCGGGTCTTCGAGGTGCGAGATGGCCAACTCGTCGAGCGCAGGTCGGCCTCCCCGTCAGGCCCAAAGCGCGCTCCTCAGAGAGCGAGCAAGGACCGAGCCCCCGCTCGATCCCTGGCTGATAAGCAAAGCCGGCGAGCCACCGCCAGCCCGAAGCAGGCCGAGCGCCACGTCGCCGCGCTGGAGGGTGAGCGGCAGACCCTGACCGACCGGCTGGCCGACCCCGCGACCCATCGCAACCAGGACCTTGAGGCGAGTCTGCTCCAGCGCCTGTCCCAGCTGGAGCAGGAGCTCCAGTCGGCCTATGCCGCCTGGGTCGCCCTCGAGGGCAGCACCGAGCGGTAGACCTCGGCGATCCGGGGGCGGACCGAGTCCCATGAGTAGTTCGCCCGGACCACCTCCTGGCCCCTGGCGGAGAGCTCGCGCCAGCGCGCGCCGTCCAGGAGCAGCCGGCTCACCTCGTCGTGGAGCCCCTTCTGGTCATCTGGTTTGACCAGGGTGATCCCGGTGTCGCGCATGTCCCGCAGGCCGGGCACGTCCATGCCAACAACGGGAGTCCCGCAGGCCATCGCCTCCAGCGCCACCAAGCCAAGCCCCTCGAAGCGGGACGGCATAACGAACACCCGGGCCCTCCGGTAGGCGTCGCGCAGCTCCTCATCGGAGACGCGACCCAAGATGCGCAGGCGACCCTGGAATTGCTCCGCAGCTCCGAGCGCCACGGGGAACAGCACGCCGTCCCCACATACCTCAGCCACCAGGGTGGGGTGCTCCTTGGCCAGCGTCCGGAACATGGCGACGAAGTACTGCACCCCCTTGGCGGGGATGAGACGGCCCACGAACAGGATGGTGTCCCGGGTCTCATCGTCACTGGGAGGGGTCAGCCAGTGGGTATCCACCCCAGATGGGATGACTGATATGCGCTCCTTGGGGACTCCGGAGTCGGCCATGATTGAGGAGGCGGTCGAGGGACTCACCGCAATCACATGCTCGGCGACACGATATCCACGCGACTCCATGTATCCCAGCGGCATCGTGCTCAGGTTGCGGCCGTGAGCGGTGCGATACGTGTGGTGTGAGGTGTAGACGAGTGGGGCGTCAGGTGGGTGCCGGCGCATCATCACCCCGCCGGGGCCACCCTGGTAGTGCCAGACGTCGGGGTGGACCTCGCGAGCGACCTCGGCTATCCTGCGCCTCAGATACAGCGAGAAGTCGATCGGAGGGCGTCTGGTCCTCCGGGGGATCTTCGCGGTGGGCCCCCAGGGGCCGCGCCGCGGACTGATCATCTCGATCTGGTAGCCCTCGGAAGGCATCTCCCGCTCGAGGGCAGCGACGTAGCGTCCCTGCCCCCCGATCGCGGGGATGTCGTCGAAGGAGACCACCGCCACCCGTGGGGTCAAAGTTGGCACCTCGTGCAAAAGACCGTGGTCCGACCCGCTACGGCAGACTGCCGCAGGGTACTACCGCAGCGCACGCACGCGCTGCCTCCCCTACCGTAGACCAGCAAGGTCTCGAACGCCTCGCCCTTGGCTCCAAAGCCATCCCGGTAGTCGGAGAAGGAGGTGCCCCGCCTCCGAACGGCCTCCTCCATCACGACCGGGAGGGCGGCCAGCAGCCGTGCCCGCTCCGCAGTGGTGAGCCGGTTGGCCCTACGGGACGGGCGGATCCGGGCCAGATAGCAGGCCTCATCCGCATAGATGTTGCCGCACCCCGCGATCACCGACTGGTCCAGCAGGATCGCCTTCACCGGCCGCCGTGAGGTGCGCATCACCTCGTGAACCCGGGCGCTGGGGAACCCCTGCTCAAGCGGCTCGTCGCCAAGCTTTGGGAGGTGGCCCAGGGTAAGCAGGTCCCTCTCCTGTCCCAGCACAACCCGACCGAAGCGCCTCGGGTCGCGGTACCTGAGCTCCTCGCCAGACGACAGCCGCAGTCGCAGGTGGGTGTGGGGCATGACCGGGTCCATGGGAGCGCG
>JAJYWM010000295.1 GCA_021791455.1 bacterium
TCGGCCCACTCCCCCGCTCAACATCCGGAGCCGACGGGGAGACTCGAACTCCCGGCCAGCGGTTTACGAAACCGCTGCTCTACCACTGAGCTACGTCGGCCCGCGAGGTGCGAGTTTATCAGCCAGGGATCCTCGGCTATCCCACAGGCACCGCCCCGGGACGCGCGGGATGGCTGGGCACCTGGCCGCGAGCCGGGCTGACGGCGACGTGGTCGCGGCGGTGAGGAAGCGCCTCGGGGTATTGCTCCTGGAGGAATGCCACCAGCTTCTCGCGAACCTCGCACTGCAGGTTCCAGGACCTCGAGCTGTCCTGCGAGCTGACCAGCGCCCTCAGCTGCATGGTCTCCGGTCCCAGGTTCGTCACCTGCAGGTTGCAGACGTCACCGTCCCAGTCGGGAGACTTCTGAGCGATCTCCCGCAGGCGGGCCCGCAGGCGGTCGACGGGCGCCGTGTAGTCCACTTCCAGGTGAACCCATCCGAGAATCTCTGAACTGGACTTGGTCCAGTTCTCGAACGGATTCTCGATGAAGTACGAAATCGGCACCACCAGCCGGCGCAGATCCCAAACTCTCACAACCACAAAGGTCAGCCCGATCTGCTCGATGCGGCCCCAGTGCCCCTCCACAACTACCACATCATCGACCCGTATCGGCTGGCTGGCGGCCAGTTGGAGGCCAGCAACGACATTTGCCGCCGCCGGACGTGCGGCAACACCCGCCAACAGTCCCACCAACCCTGCTGACGCCAAGAGCCCCGCCCCAGCCGACCTTACCGTGGGGAAGGTCAGGAGCACCAAGGAGACCGCAACAACCGAGACGACAACCGTGGTCACCCGGCGCAGCACCTGGATCTGAGTGTGAACTTGGCGGGCGTGAAGGTTGTCATCCACGTCCAGTCGATAACGGCTCAAGACCAGGTCGTCCAGCACGTAGGACAGGCTTACCACCAACCACGCCGCGGCCAGGATCAGGGTCACGCCGAAGACGTGCAGCAGGATTGACGCCACCGCGGTCGGCAGTCCGATCCCGGCCAGCGAGATCTCCAGGCCGGCAAAGGGAAGGACCGCGAGCAGAGGCCGGGAGGACCTCCTCAAGACCGCCTGGGAGACCCGATGCCCCGGCCCCCGCACGGACCGACGTAGCAAAGCGCCGCCCACCCAGTGGGCGCCGACCATGGCCACCACAACGGCCAGGGTGATCTCGAGAGTGCGATCGATTGGGAACATCGCTAATATCTCCCAGCTCTTCGTTGGGCAGACGCGCTGTCGACTTGCCGCCCACGCCCAGACTCGGGCGCCCTGACTCGGTGGACACCCGTAAGCGGCCCCACCTCCACCATACCCCACGACCGCGCCGAGCGGCCGTGGCCCTTGACCGTCGGAACCTCGAGCCGTCATCCCTGGACCCCGAAGGGGGTGCTTCGGGTAAGCTCCGGACCACGGCTTGATGCAAATCGATGGAGGCCCGCGTCAGTGCACCTCGACTCCACCGACTGGTTGGTCGCGAACGGCTCACCGCTGCGCCTAGTGCCCGTGACCTCCCACGAGCAGGCGGTCTTCTGGGTGCAGCTGGCTTCACTTCTGCTGCTGGCCCTGCTTTTGGGAGGGGTGGCCAAACGCCTCGGGCAACCCCCCGTCGTCGGTCAGCTGATGGCCGGGATCGTGCTGGGTCCGACCGTCTTCGGCGAGATCTCCAAGGGTGGGTTCGCCTGGTTTCTGCCCAGCGGGTCAGCGGTGCAGTCCTCACTGCTGCTGGCCGTGAGCACGCTCAGCCTTGCCGTCCTCTTGCTGACGGTCGGATTTGAGACCGACATCACCCTGCTACGAAGGCTCGGACGGCCGGCAGCCTGGGTCACCGCCGGCAGCCTGCTCATCCCGCTGGCGGCCGGCTTGACCGCGGCCCGCCTGCTGCCGGCGGCGGTGCGCGGCCCCGCAGGCACCCCTCTGGCATTCTCGCTACTGGTCGGGATCGCCATCGCCGCATCCTCGCTGCCGGTGATCGCCGAGATCGTGGGCCATCTTGGAGTGACGCGACGGGACTTCGGGCAGATCACCCTGGCCGCGGGCACCGTGAACGATGCCACGGCCTTCGTCCTCATCGCTCTGGCCGTGGCCCTGGCCGGAGGGGGGGCCGTGCCCCAGCTGGCCCGGGTCGGCCTGGGGGTCTTGGTCCTGGGTGGCTTGGTGCTGGTGGTCGCCCAGCCTCTCGCTGACCGGATCTTGAGCGCCGCTCGACTTCATGGCCCGGACCGCAAGGCCGCCGACACCCATCCTTCCCTCGCGGTCTATCTGGTCGCGGCTATGGTGGCGGCGGCCCTGGTGCAACTGGTGGGGATCGAGGGTGCTCTCGGAGCCTTCGTGGCGGGGGTGATCCTGGCCCGTTCGCGTTTCGGGGACGCCGAGACGTTTCGCTTCCTGTCCCAGCTCAGCTCAGCTTTCTTCGCCCCTCTCTACTTCGCGACGGCGGGCCTCGAGGCAAACCTGATCCTGCTCCGGCAGCCCCAAACCGCTCTGGTCTTTGCCGTTCTGGTGGTGGTCGGCGTCACCGCCAAGTTCGCGGGCTCATACGCTGGGGCCAGCATCGGACGGCTCCCGCAGACCGAACGAGTGGCCCTGGGGGTTGGCCTGAACGGTCGAGGCACGGTGCAGGTGATCGCGGGCACCGTCGGGCTGGCGGCCGGCATCATCGGAAACGGCACCTACACGGCCATAGTCGCCTTGTCGCTGGTCACCTCGATGGCCACACCACCACTGCTCCGCCGGGTGGTGAGCCGCTGGGAGGGGTCACCGGAGGAACGTCGCCGGCTGGACCTGGAGGCCCGCATGGCCGCCCAGACGCTGGTCACCAACGACGGCCTGGTGGTCCTGGCGACGAGTAGCTCCGCCGCCACCGCCGCCCTCGATCTCGTCCGGCGCGCGTGGCCCGACGAGGCGCCAGTCACCATGATCTCGACCACCCAAGACGAGAGAGCGCCGCTTGGGGACAAGGAGCTGCGGGGGGGACGCCCGATCGACTGGGTGTACTCGGCCGACGACGAAGTTGCCGACGCCGTCAGCGATGCGTTGAAGCTGGGGCACGGCGCCGTGGTGGTCGCGTGCGCGAAGGATTCGGTGGCGCCCCGGGCGCTTCTGGCCGAGCTTCTTCCTTCGGCGACCGTGCCAGTGGTGATCCTGCCAGCGGCCGGCGACCTGATCTCGGCAGCTGGCGAAGGCCCGCAGCGACTGCTTGTTCCCATCTCGGCCTCGAGGGCCTCCCACGCGGCCCTTGAGCTCGCTTACAGCCTCGGGGAGCGGGATAGACGGGAAGTGCACGTCCTGCATATCGACACCGGCCCCAGGGGCCTGAGATCATGGCGGCCAGGGCGCCTTGTACCCCGCCGTCTACAGGCTCAGGGGCAGCGGCGGGTGGCGGACGCGGTCCTGGCGGAGGCCATGACCATGGGCCGCGCCTACGATGTCGATGTGAGCGCCGCGAAACCCTCGGGTCGCGCATTCGAGGCAGGCCTGGCCGCTGCCACGGCGATGAGCGCCAGGGCCATCATCGGGGTGCGCCCCGTGGTGACTGGGGACAGCATCTACTTCGGTGAGGTCGCTGCGCTTCTCATGGAGCAGGCGCCGGAGAGGACGGTCATGGTGGCGCTGCCCAGCTGACGTCGAAGCTTCCGCCCGTGGGGGACCGGTGGGCGTGGCGGCCGTCTGACCACCTAGTGTGGCCAGTTTTCAGATCACTTCTGGGAAGACCCTCAGATCACAGGGTCCGAGGGCCGTTGACAGGGGCAACCATCGGCTCCGTGGCTTCTACGAGGTCAGGCGGGAGGTTGGACCTGGGCTGAGATGGATACCCAGGCCCATCCTCGATCTGATCGTATTTGGCGAAGAACGCATGGAACAGCGCCACGTATGCGCCTTGGAGGACCACCGCCACCAGGAACGGCAGGTCCAGTTGTCCGCTGTCGAACAGTGCTCCCGCCACGGTCGGCCCGGCGGCGCCGGAAATCTGCATGGCTCCGCCGGAGATGCTGAGGGCGGTGGCACGGCGCCGGTCCGGGACAGCGGCCACCACCAACGCGCTGCGGGGGCCCATGGTCCCGCGGTTCACAGCACTTCGGGCCACGTAGAAGAGGGCCGCCATCCAGAAGAAGGGGCTGAAGGGGATGGCCAGCAGCAGCACCAGCCCGACGAGGCGTGCACGCACCACCATGCGCACCATCCCGACCCTGGTCCCGACCTCGCCCTGGATCAGCGACGACGCGGCGGTGACGAAGAACGTGATCCCGAACAGGAGCCCTATCTGGCCCGATCCGACGTGGAACTTGAGAGCGAACCAGTAGGCCGCCAGCGGCCCCACCAGCCCCACCGCCACGCCGTTGAGGATGTTGGTCAGGGAGTAGCGGAAGATGAAACCGGCGGTGGACCCCGCCGCCAGACGTCGGGGCCTCGCCGCACCGGGAGCGGGGAGCTGCCTGCGAGGCTGCGCGGTGGGCTGACGGGGCGCCTCGGGGGCTCGGACCATGATCATCCCGCAGGCGGCCGACAGCACCGCGACCAGGCCAAACAGGGGCCGGTAGCCCGCCGCCCCGAAGGCGTGTACCAGCGGCGCGGTGGCCGCTGCCACAAGGGCGCCCAGCCCAAGGCCGAAGAAGCCCACCGCCGCCGCGAGCCCGTATATCCGCTGCCTCTCTCCCACCGGAGTCTCGGCCGCCAACCAGGCGGATGCCGTCGACGCGAAGGGACCGGGCACCCCACCCTGGCCACGGCCGAAGCCCCCGAGCACGGCCGCTGGGACCAGCAGGATGGGGGCAGTCGTCAGAGCGGCAACCACGCCCGCGACCAGGTACAGCCCCTCGATCGCCACCAGAAACGGCTTGCGCCTGGTCCTGTCGGAGGTGACGCCCGCACCGAGACTGACGGCGGTGTTGAAGAGCCCACCGCCGGTGAGCAGGGCCCCAATCGCCAGGCCGCTCCAACCCAGCGCGCTCAGATACAGGGCCAGCGTGGTCAGCAGCGCCCCCTGGCCGACGCTGCGCAGAAGTCTCGTGATGATGACCGCGCGCGCCCCGGGGCCAACGCTTCGAAAGGCGCCCCAGGAACCAGTCAGGACTCCGAACGCCTGGAGGCGCGTCGACCGGGCACGACTCAGACGGCCCGGCTCCGGACTGCCTGAGGGCAAATCGAACTCCTCCTATAGTTTGGGCGCCTAATTATTTTAGCGCCTGCGGGAGTTCGCAGGTTCCTCAATTGCCCCTGCAGGAGATGACACTCTGATGACCCGGTCCGGGTCTCGCGTAACCCGGTCGGCAGCTGGACAGCAGCACAGGGCCGGACGGCGGCTGCCGCCCGGCCCTGCTTCCGGTGAGGGCTTAGGAATGCTGGGGGATCAGGCGGGCGGGCCGCTGATCAAGGTGACCGTCGCGGATCCCTTGGTGTCGGAGCTGGTGACCCAGCCAACCGTTGTGCTCTGGCCCGGATGGTCGGCATCGATGGCGCTGGTCAAATTGCTCACCGAAGAGATCGACTGCCCTCCGAACGAGGTGATGACGTCTCCCGCTACCAGCCCTGCCTGGGCGGCGGGAGTGCCTGGAACTACCTCCGTCACCAGGGCCCCGGAGCTCACGGGAGCGGTGTACCCGAAGCCGCCGCCGAAGAAGCCGCCTGAGCTGGAGGACGAGGACGGGATGTCTTCAACCGACACCCCGAGGAAGGCCGGGTAGCCGATGTCCACCTTGGAGCTGGCCTGCCCCTTCTGGATCTGGCTGGCGATTGAGAGGGCCTCGTTGATCGGGATTGAGAACCCGATGTTGGATGCGTTCTCTCCCCCACTGCCGGTGGCGGCCGCGGTGTTCATGCCGATGACCTGACCCTGGGAGTTGATCAAGGGGCCTCCCGAGTTGCCGGGGCTGAGGGGAGCATCGGTCTGGAACAGGCCCACCAGGTTCTCGCTGGTGCCGGTGCCACTGTCGGTCGCGGTGATCGACCTGTCGAGAGCGGAGATGATCCCTTCGGTCACCGTCGGGGGCCCGGGTAAGGCCAGGGCGTTGCCGATCGCGACGACCGGTTCTCCGACCGTGACCGTGGAGGAGTTACCCACCTTCACCGTGCTCATCCCCGAAGCGTTCTGCAGCTGCAGAAGCGCCACGTCCTGGGTCGGATCGGTGCCCACCACCTTGGCCGTGTACTTGGTCCCACTGCCGTCGACCTGGGCCACGATGCTGGTCCCCCCGGCGATCACGTGATTGTTGGTCAAGACCTCTCCTGAGGATGTCAGCACCATCCCCGTCCCGGCATCCACCGCACCCGTGTAGGAGTCGGTGGAGGTGATGTCGACAACGCCGGGGTCGACCTCGGAGACGATTTTGGAGACGTCCACCTTGGCGGCGGTGCCGGTGTTCGAAGTTGAGGTGCTCGCAGGACTCGGCACTGGGGTTGTCGCGATGGTCGAGCTCGAGGTATTGTGCGCCGACCCGAGCTCGTAACCGCCCAGTCCGATGCCTCCCAAGATCACCACGGCCGCCGCCCCGATGGCCGCCCACCTCCCGACTCGATGCCTGGGGCCGCTACCGGTGGGCCCGCCGTACTCTCCGGGCGGCGGAGGCTGGTAGCCGCCGAAGTCACCTGAGCCAGGTGGCGGCTGATAGCCGCCGAAGTCAGCTCCGGAAAGGGTCGGCGCCGGCGGGCTGGGAGGGGCCTCCCAGCCCATGGCGCCTGACGGGGGGATCTGCTCACGAGCCCCGGGGAAGGGCTCCGGCCCTTGCTGCTTCAGGTCATCCATCTCTACTTCACCTCCTGGCGAGTGGGAC
>JAJYWM010000389.1:0-666 GCA_021791455.1 bacterium
GCTTCCCTCCCTGCCTCCTGATCTCCCAAACGGGGAGGTGCCTGGCGGGAAGAGGTGCTCGAGGCGGCCTTGGGAGCGTCTCGAGCAGGTCCTCCACGGCCTTCCGAGATCAATAACCAGGAGGTGCAGGCGGTGGGAGGGGAGTTCTGAAGTGAGGGACGGGGAGGGGATGATGACGGACGCCTACTGCTGGGCTATCGCGGAGGTGAACCCGCTGGTTTACCACCCAGCTCCCATGATCCGGTCTGCCTACCTCGCTACCGTAACGGCTTCTCCAGGACACCACCACGAGCCTGGCCCGGAAAGTACCCACCTGCCTCGGCGTCCGTCATCGGCGGCAGTTTATCACCCGCTTCCCCCTAAAGGGCCCTCGCCTCTACCCCTCTCGGCGGATGAGGGGGAGGCGGGGCCCAGGCCCCCGGCGCTTGCACTCCGGGTATGGAAGGTGCTAGCATCCGGGTCACTCAACGGCCGGGACCGAGCCTAACACAGGCGAGGCCCCGGGCGCTATATGGAGGTTTGCCGTGTCCAGAGGATCGGCGGGAAAGCCGGACTTCGATAGGCAATTTGTACAGGTGCTCTACCCGCCTCTTGCGGTCCGGTTCCTCTTCGAGGCCTTTCAATCTGACCAACTTATCAGCACCAAGCCGGCCAACCGCCGGCGTG
>JAJYWM010000389.1:676-4659 GCA_021791455.1 bacterium
TGAAGATGCCAGTTCCACTGAAGGCGCCCGAGCGCATCCCTTGGAAGGGGGGCGACATGGGCTTCGGCACGGCGGACCAGCGGGAGCTGCTCAAGCAGGGGCACCCGTTCCTGATCCTGGATGCGAAGGCGGACTTCGGGGAGCGGAAGGACATCGCTCTCGTGGTGCAGCTGTGCAACCAGCTGGGGGCTCCTATCCAGGACTTCGAGGCCTTCATATTCACGTTGGGAAGCTCTCCCAGCCGGCTGAAGCTGGTGGAGCAGGTGCGGGAGGTGTCGCACCCGCAGGACGGACCCGAGGACTCCCTGGGACCGGTGCAGATCCGGCGGGTGCCGGCGAAGGATCCGGGAAAGTCGGAGTTCATGCGGATCGTCAACGTGGGCGAAGGCCCGCAGGGGGACGAGATCCCCTTCTAGTGCTCCCCACGGGGCCGGGGACAAATCCCCGGCCCCTTTCGGGAGGGGCCATGGAGTGAAGGTCTACACCCTGGAGATAGGCTGCTACAGCGACCGAGGTCTGGTCGGTGTGTACGCGACGGCCGAGGCGGCGATGGCGGCCTTCGTGAAGGGACGAACGACTTTTCTCCGCATCGACAAAGAGGACACCGCTCCGATCAGTAAGATGCGATGGAGGCGCCAGGAATACGACAACCCCATACCGGGTGGCCCTCTCTGCGACTGGACAAACAACGGCGACTGGGAGTCTGCCGCCACTGTTCAGGAGTGGGAGATAGAGCTGTCAGTGGGAGAGGGTGAAGAAGGATGACCTCCTGGCGCCGGGTGGGTGGGCCTGAGAAGACCAGGACGGGGCGGCGCATCGTCCCGGGATCCGGTCGCTGGGACGCCTACTGGCGGCGCCAGCTATCCCCCCCGACTGGCCGGATGCCAGTCTACCGAGCCACGTGGAAGGGGCACCGCCAGTGGGTGGTGGGGCTGGGATGGCCGGATCGGTACCAGTTCATATACGAGCTGCCCCCGCAAGCGCGGTTTCTCGCCGGCGCGGACCTCCGTCCCCTGATCGTGTCGCTCGAGCGGTCGGAACGGGGATATGGCCGGGACCCGCAGCGGGCCGCCTTCCTGCTCCGTTTCCGGGTGGGCGCATACGAGCGGGGGAACCCGGACCTGCTGCGCTGGATAAATCCTGGATTTGGGATGCACATCGGGCGGATGCGGAGAACGTTCCTCTCCATGGGCCAGGAGGAGCTGCGCTCCTGGGTGCAGACGAACGTGGCGGCCTCCGGTCAGCAGGTCACGGGGCCGGTGGCCATCTCGGTGGTGGTGGCCCCCTGAAATGCCGGGGTGGGGATTCTGGCCGGCGTACCGTGACCGGAGTCCCCGTGTTCGCACCATGGCGCTCTGGAACGTCCGTCGCGGTGGGGGTGTCCTACTGGAGACGGGTGAGCTCCATTATCCAGGGAGCTGGGAGGAATTGAAGACCCTGGTGCTCGATCAGGACCTGGATCTGTACCTGGACGATCTCGGGAGCATGCCCTGGATGGAGGAGGCTATTCAGGACCCCAAGGCGGAGGTGATCTGTCGGGAGCGGGATCACTCGGTGGCGGGGATCGAGGTCCGGGGAAAGAGGAAGCGCCGCTGGATCGGTGAGCAGGGGGTGTGGGGGTTCATAAACGGTGATATCTCCCATCTCCTGCTCCTGCGCCAGTTGATGGAGCACATGGGCGAGGGGACGCGCCAGAGCCCGTCCTCCCTGGGCCAGGCCATAATGCGCCGCTGCTGGCGGGAGCAGGGCCTCCGTCCCCGGCGCGTTCCCTCGCGCCACATCCGGGGCCTGCTGGAGAAATTGGGGGTCGGTGGCCGGTCGGATCACAAGGTGAGGCCGGAAGAGGTGTTCGAGCAGGTTTACGAGGTGGACCTGAAGAATGCCTATCTCTCCCGGATGCATGTCCTCCCGGACGGCATGCCGGACCAGCTGGATCCGGAGGTGGACGGTCTTCTCGAGCAGACGGCGAAAGGGACCATGTTCGGCCCCTACGCCTCCGACATATTCACCTGGGTGGGCCGCGCCGTGGTGCACATCCCTGAGGGCATCGAGCTGAATTTCGGCCCCTTCCCGGTGCGGCTGGAGAATGGGGACGTGGAGTACCCGGTGAGCCCGGGCTGGTACGGGGCGGAGGGTGAGGGGGACCTGCTGCTCTGGAAGGAGGAGGTGCAGGACTGCCTGGAGGCCGGCTGTGAGGTGTGGCTGCGTGGCCCCCAGTGGGGATGGCGCAACTCGACCTCCGGGATGGCCCTGGCGGCCGAGCGGATGGCCAGGCTCAGGGATGAGGCGCCGGAGGGCCTGGATGGGCTGGTCAAACTGTGCATCGTAGCCTCGATCGGCTGGTTCGGCCAGAAGCCTCTGCACTCGGTGGTGGTGCCGGCGCCGGCGGCCGCGGACGATGAGGGAGGGGACGCGGAGCCGCTCCTGGCGTCCGCTGAGGCGGGAGCCTTCGCGGTGCCGTACCACGTCCGCAAGGAGAGGAAGGAGAGCCTGCCGTTCCACCCGGAGTGGATGTTCTACAACGCCATGATGGTCCGCCGGGACGCCCTCCAGCTGGCGCGGGAGGCGGAGCTCCAGGGGCTGATCGTGAAGCAGGTCAACTTCGACGCCGTGTACGGCGTGTTCGGCCGGGGTGGAGTGGCCATGGTGGGCCGGGGCAAGGGCCACCAGATCAAGGGCCGGCCCCACCGGCTGCTGGAGTTCGGACGGCCGCACAAGATCACAGTTCTGACCGGGGCCAGCTTCCCCTACCCGCGGGCGGTCGTCTCCCGGGAGAAGGTCCGCCTGCCGGGGACGGTCCGCTCCCCTTAGTGACGGATTGGTAACTTATGCCTCTTCCCGCCATATCTGCGCCATGTTGTGCTAATCTATGGGCGATGGGCTGAGTGAGCCCTGTTGGAGGACATTTGGTGGACTACTCCAAGACCTACCGTCGCCGCAAGCAGGCGCTTCAGCGGGTCCAGGACCGGCTGCGTGTCGAGCAGCGCAACTGGCATGCGCCATGGGCCCGCGAGGTGGTGCCGGGTGAGGCGGTGCGCGACCTGATCGACGAGCTGGCCGAGCTGGCGGAGGTGGAGGGGTGACTCCCTGGACCGATCCTGATCTGGACGAGTTCCAGGACCTTCCCCCCAACCGCCTGGAGGACGTATCCCTCTGGTTGGCCCTGGCCCTGATCCTGGGAGCTGCGGTCATGGCCTACCATGGCCTGATCTCCACGCTCATGGCCGTGGGGCTCATGGCCTTGGCCGGCGCCTGCTGCCTGGTCGTGGAGTGGGTGAGGTGGCGGCGGTGAGCACCAACTACTACCTGAAGCTGCACATCGGCAAGACCTACGCTTCCCAGGGAGGATATCGCTGGATCTGGGATGAGAGTGCGCTGAGCAGAAGAGAGTTCATAGACCTCATGGATCGGTGCGAATTGACCGTGGTGGATGAATACGGGGATGAGCACGGGGCTGACGAAGTGCTGCGCCTTGTTATCGAGGGATCGGAGAGGCAAGATTCCGTCAGGGTGCCATTCTCGTGACCGGCTGCCTCCGTGGATGCCTGCACCTGATCGGCTGGGCCCTGGCCCTGATCGGCCTGCTCTGGCTGCTGGTGCTGGTGGTAACTCTGGGGTGGCGGCCGTGACCCGCCTTCGGTCTCTCTGGCGACTCTGGGGAGGCATGATGGCGGTGATTGAGAGGAGGAGAAGGTGAGCAACCTCTCGCAGGGTCCGCGCCTAGTTGAGAACCGCCAGTTGTGCTGGCTCTGCTGGATGCGAATGCCAACGGTGTCCTTGGAGCTGGACGGCTGGGAGCGGTCATTCTGTGAGGGCTGCTGGTCCCTACTGCATCCCCAAGTGATCGAGGGGTCGCCGCTCGGTCGCGCGCTCAAAGGAATGGGGCGTCGCGAAGGGGCGGAGCCGAACCTAGTGCGCCTGGACGTGGGGGCAATGATTGCGGATGCGGAGGCGGCGGTGATTGAGAGGAGGAGAAGGTGAGC
>JAJYWM010000389.1:4759-6789 GCA_021791455.1 bacterium
GAGCTGATCCGCAAATTCTTGGAGCGCACGCGGTGAGCGACAACGCCTCGGACGGCCTGACCACCGCTCAGCTCCGCGAGCTGGACGATGCCTGCGTTCTGATCCGGCGCGCCTTCGGGATGCCCTACTTGGTCGGCTCGGCTGGGATCGGTGGCCGCAAGGACTGGCACGATGTGGATGTGCGCCTGATCCTCCGCGATGAGGAGTTTGACGTGCTCTGCCCGACGGTAGCCCGGTGGGAGCTGCTGAGCATCGCCATCGGCGACTACCTGCGCCACCGCACGCGGCTGCCCATCGACTTCCAGATTCAGCGCCAGACGGAGGCGAATGCGAAGCACTCCAAGCCGCGCAACCCGCTGGGCGGTGGCCGAGTGCTGGCCGGGATGGGAGACGCGACACCGTTTGCGGGCAAAGGAGAACCAGGATGAGTCCGTCTGAGCTGATCCGGCGGTGGGTGGAGGAAGACCCTACCCCAGTGTCAGCCGATCCCCCTTCGGAGTGAGGTAGACCGTCCCGGCGGTGAGCTGCACGGGTTGAGGAAATGGACCGGGATCGGGTGTTGGCGCCGGTGGTGTGAACACCTCCGCCACCCCCTGGAAGCTGTCAGGGCTGATCCCATTGGCGCCATGGCGGAAGGCGGACACCCCCTGGCATCCGGCGGCCTTGGCGGCCTGGGCGAAGGCCAGCATGTTCGAGGTGTCCCCGATGGGCAGGAGCGGGGGCATCCTGGCGCCCAGGCCGCAGGCGGCGTAGCTCTGAACCATGGTGGCTATGGCCTGCGCCTCGGTCACCTTCCAGGCCCCGGCATAGGCCTGGGGCAGGATGGCGGCGACGCCCAGGTCGGCCAGCTGGCCGATGGAGGGCTGGCCCGGATGGGTGGGCAGTGGGTTCCCCCAGGTGGTGACCGCCGTGCCGGTGGCTCCGAACTGGGAGGTGAGGCTGGCCAGGTTGGTGGGCTGGGCCTCAATGTCGGCGATGGCTAGCTTCTGTCCGGACCCGGAGGCGAGGAAGCAGATCTTCATCTGTGGCCCGGCGTCGCCGGCGGTGGGCTCGATGAAGGTCCAGGGGATGACGGCAAGGCCGCCGTCCCAGCAGGCCTGCATATCCTGGATCACCGCGGCTCCGCCCCCGGTGATCCCATCCGACACCTTGACGGCGGCCCACTGGACGCCGGCCGCCTTGTATGCGGCGGCCTCGGCCGCGGTGATGGCCGTCCCGCCCCACCTGGTCCCCAGGACCCAGATGCCCACGCCGTCAAAAGGGGTGGTCATGGCTCCCTCTGGCGCGACGCCTGGTCGGCGGCCTGTTGGATGGGCTGCGGGGCCGGATCGATCCACCAGCAGTCACAGCGGCGTGGTGGCCAGTTCAGAGGCAGGCCGCGGAAGTGCCAGGAGTTGGCGGCGCATCTGCGGATCCCCAATTGTCCCAGCTTGACCTGCCGCTCGGCGTCGGGCGTGGTGGCCCACCACTGCGCCCCGATCACGGCTCCGAAAATGACCAGGGAGATGAGGCCCTTGAGTAGCTCGTCCCGGCTCCCGTGGGAGACGATCTCGACGCGGAGCGGGCCTTCCTTAGGCACTTGGCGCCGATCCTGACTTGCCGGCCTTTCTCCGCTCGATCACCAGAAGGGCGATCAGCACGCCGGTGACCACCAGGAGGGCCGCGGCCCGGGCGATCAGGCAGGGGACACATGGCCCCTGGACGGCGAGCTCGGTCGGACGGGTGGCCGGCGGCTCCAGAGGCGCCCGGCCGTTCCCGGGTCGGATCGGGATCCCCGGCAGTACACCGTCGGGTGTCTGGAGGTCCGGCAATTCCGAGATCGCCTCTATCGGGACTTCGGGATCATCCATGCCCATCTCTTCCTCATGTGCTCCAGGTCGTCCAGCAGGGGGAGGAGCCGTTCCATGAGTCCGTGGATCTCACGGGCCTGCCTGTTCAGAGCCTCGGTGACCCGGGACACCTCCTCCCGGATCTGCTCTGTGTCCGTCACCTCCGGGCTGTCAAGCACGGATAGCACTAGACCTTTATTA
>JAJYWM010000126.1 GCA_021791455.1 bacterium
ACAGAGGGCCACCGACGCGCATGGCAATGTCGTACTTCTCGCGCTTGATCCCGTAGGTTCCGGCCACACCGCAGCAGAGCTGATCCATCTCCACCAGGCGCAGCCCCGGCACCAGGGAGAGCAGGTCCAAGGCCGGCTTGCCGATCAACTGGTTCTGCTGCTGGCAGGGGGCGTGGTAGGCCACCGTCAGGGGTACCGGTGCGAAGTCGGTCTTGAGCTCATGGTGCTCGTGCAGTCCCAGTAGAAACTCGAAAAGGTCGACGGTGCGCCGACTCACGTCAACGAGGCTGGGATCGCTCAGCCCCAGAATCTCGAGGCCCTCTCGCTTCAGCATCAGCCCACAGCTGGTGGACGATGAGATCACGGGGAGCCGCTCCGTGGACGGTCCCGAGAGCTGCCTTGCCAGCCGGGTCACGTAGCGGCGGGCGGCGGGGAATATCCCGTTCGACTGCAGGGGCAGGCCACAGCAGTCCTGCTTCGGGACCACCACCTGGAAACCCTGATGCTCTAGCAACCTCACCACCTTCATGCCGAGATCGGGCTCGAAGTGCTCTGTGCTGCAGCCGTGGAAGTAGACGACGCGTCGGCCTGACGGTGGAGACGTATGCCGGCTGACCCAGCGAGAGAACGGACGGGTGGCAGCCTGAGGCACCGGCGCCAGACGGTGGACCCCGATGGTCTTCTCCCCGGCCAGCCGCAGCCATCGATTGCCCATCGCCCAGTTGAACAAGGGGGCGACGGGCCGGCCTGCCCGGCCCATCAGGCCCGGCCTTGCCAGCAGCTGATCTCTCAGCGGTACCCCATCCTGGTGTTTCAGCTCGGCCCTGGCTCTTGAGTTGATCTCCGCAATGCGGACTCCCTGGGGGCAGACCCGAGAGCAGACACCGCAACCTGAGCAGAGGTCGACCGAGTGGTCTGGGGAGTGGGATCCGGCGCGGAAGCGCTCGGCCTGAGGCCCGACCGTCTTTGGGCCAGCGAAGAGCTCCGTCACCGCCGCAACGGGGCACGCGCTCTCGCAGACGGTGCACTTGATGCAGTGATCCAAGGAGGCGCGCACCTCGAATGGGGAAAGCGCTTCAGATGTCACACAGGACCTCCCAAGATGGCCGTCGCGGCCGCGTATCCGGTCGCCAGGCTGATGCCGTTACCGGACAGTTCGCGCCAGGGCACCGCCCCGGTGAGCAGGGCACCGACCGCGTGGACGTTCCGGTAGACCGGTTCTCCCGAGGCGTTGAGCGGCCGCAGCTGGTTGTCGACGGCCAGGCCGATGCGGTCGCGTCCGTGCTCCTGGAAGTAGGTGCCGTTGTGGTCACCGGATGTGGCGCTCACCGGCAGCCCAAGAACCACCTCGCGAGGAGCCTCGGCCCGCTCCGAGACGATGCCACCGGTCGCGATTCCACCGGTCGCCAGTACGAAGTGGTCGGCCTCGAACTCAACGGAGCGGGACGATTCCGCGACCGTCACGGATTTGAGCAGCCCCGTCTCCCCCGACCCTCGGGTGGCGGTCGAGCCGATCAGGAGCCGTCCTCCATGGCGACGCAACGCCTGCCCGAGGACCGTCTGCAGGCGCAGCCCGGGTATCGACGGCGGCAGGGTTGGGATCTCGAAGACGGGTCTGCCAATGGAATCGGTGAGATCACTCCACACCTCATGTGCCATGGAGAGTCCCAAAACGGCCGGAAGCCCGACCGCCTGCTCCTCGGCCAGTTCCGCCCGGACGCCGCGAGCAAGCTCCGAGCGGACGTGGGGCAACTCCAGCCGTCTCGCCAGGAGCTGGGGCCTCAGCGCGCGCGCGTCTCCCGCAAGCCCGACCTCCACCGCTCTGGCGCTCAGGGCTCGGCTGGAGCGCTTCAGGTTCTCGGCCACAAGCTGCGGGTAGAAGTCCCGGTAGTTGCGTATGCCCACGATCAGCACCTCCGCGCCTGCCGGGAGGTCTCCCGCGGCCATGGTTTCCGGCACGATCCCCGTCGGTCGGATCCCGCCCACCGCGGTCGGCAGCATCAGGTTGTGGTCGAGGGCGCCCGCATAACCGAGCGGTGCGGCGAGCTCGAGGAACCATTCCACACTCTTGGAGAGCGCATCCAGGGACGCTCTGGCGTAGGGGTGGTCGGGGTGCCCCGCCACGTACGGGGGCAGCTCCTGGCCCGGGCTCGCGACCAGATGGGGGGCGTAGCCGAGGATATCCACGACCGCCGGGGACAGAGGCAATCCCCCCTGGCCGGTGGCGACCACGGCCACGTCGAGCCCAGCCTGGGCGAGCCGCACGGCCGCCGTGAGGCCGGCCATCCCGGCGCCGACCACGACCACGTCGTGTTTCACCAAGATCCTCCGCGCACTAGGAACGGTCGGCTTCCGGCTTCATCTCTGGACCGCCTCATTCCGGCAGGTGCTCGAGATCCAGGATCCCCTGAAAGATCCACTCATCCAGGCGCTCCTGCCGCAGCTGATCTCCCCAACCCATGAGCTGCACCCCCTTCCAGCGTTCCTCCACGAATGCCAGCAGGGAGGCGGTGGCGGCCCGGGCGTCATAGTGTCCGTCCTCATGGAGCAGACCCGCCACGCGGAAGGCGCAGAATCCACCCTGGCAGGGGCCCATGCCCACCCGCAACGCGCGGCGGAGGTCATCCAACGCCCAGTTGGACCGCCGGGCCACTGCCATGCGCAGGTCCCGACGCGATACCAGCTCGCATTCGCAGATGAGCGGGTCGTCGGGATCGTCGGTCTCCATCTCCTCCTGGCGCGCACCCAACCAGTAGAAGTGCTGGGCCTCACTGTCGGGTAGGGGCTCGACATCGGTGCTGCATGAGGCGGCCAGTCCGAGCTTGCCGCAGGCCAGGTCCACCGCGTCCTTGGCCATCAGCCGGAAGGTGGTGAACTTGCCGCCGGTCACGGTTACGAAGTTGCCCACGCCCTCCAGCTGCTCGTGATCCAGAACTGAGTGAGAGCGGGTGACGTCCCGCGTGTCGCTGACTCCACCGACCTCGCCCTTGGGCAGCAGCGGCCTGGCACCGGCCCAAACCCTTAGGGCCCGCCCCTTGCTGAATCCGGGCACCAGCGCCTCCCCCGCCTCCATCATCGCGGCGACCTCGGCGGCGGTCGGGTCTATCTGATCTGGATCCTCGACGGGCACGTCGGTGGTCCCGATCACGCTGACGGTGCGGATGGGAACGATGATGTCACCGTCTCCGGGCATGGTGCACCGGTTCACCACGGTGTTGACCAGACGGTGATTCATCGCGACCATCACCCCCTTGCCCGGCACCACCCCGACCCGGCAGCCAGCCATCGTAGCGACCCGCCCACTCCAGGCTCCGGAGGCGTTGATCGTGCAACGGGCCCTAACCAGAACCTCGGCACCGCTTCTGTTGTCCCGCAGTCTCGCACCGATCACAGCCGAGCCCTCGACCTCCAGGGCGGTGAGCGAGTGGTAGGGCAGAATGTTCGCTCCCCGCTGGGCCGCGCCGCGAACGCAGGCTGAGACCGTCTTCCAGGCGTCCACCGACGCGTCCGGGACCAGGAACGCGCGGCTGATCCTGGGATTCAGGCGCGGCTCGCGGCGCAGGGCCTGGGCCACTGAGATCTCTTCGACCGGGACCCCGGCCGCACGGCAAGAGGGCTCGAAGAGGTCGGCGTAGGCCGGGTCATCGAGAGGCGTGGTGACGAACAGGCCCCCTGTGTCCTCGATGCAGTCCGAGGCCACCCTGCGCAGGACCAGGTTCTCGGCGGCACACTCCTGGGCCGATGAGGGGTCCTTGACGACGTAGCGGCCGCCGGAATGCAGCAGGCCATGGAACCGCCCGGTGGTGCCGGTGGCAAGATCCCCCCGGTCGACCAGGGTGACGTGGAGACCCCGCAGAGCGGAGTCCCACGCCACCCCGGCCCCGGTCGAGCCGCCGCCAATCACCAGGACGTCGGTCTCGAGGTGCGGCATGCCGAGGATGGTCACTGCCGGCCCTGCAGGCTCAGGCCTGCTCCACCCAATCGAAAGTACGGGTCACCGCCTTCTTCCAGAGGGCGTACTGGCTGTCACGCTGCTTGGGGTCCATGTGTGGCTCCCACGTCCGGTCCACGGCCCAGTTGGCTCGAAGCTCGTCCAGGGCGCCCCAGAAACCGACCGCCAGGCCAGCGGCGTAGGCGGCGCCCAGGGAGGTGGTCTCCGCCACCTTGGGGCGGATCACCGGGACCCCGAGAACATCGGATTGGACCTGCATCAGGAGCTCGTCGTGCACCATGCCACCGTCCACCTTGAGGGAGGTGAGCGCCACTCCGGAATCCTTGTCCATCGCGTCCACCACCTCCTTGGTCTGCCAGGCGGTGGCTTCCAGGACGGCCCGCGCGATGTGGCCCTTGTTGACGTACCTGGTCAAACCGGCGATGACTCCGCGCGCGTCACTGCGCCAGTAGGGGGCGAACAGCCCCGAGAAGGCGGGGACGAAGTACACCCCGCCGTTGTCCTCCACCGTGGCCGCAAGCTGCTCGACCTCCACCGAGCTCTTGATCATGCCCAGGTTGTCGCGCAGCCACTGCACCAACGCTCCCGTGATGGCGATCGAACCCTCCAAGCAATACACGGGGTCGTTGTCCCCGATCTTGTAACCGAGCGTGGTCAGAAGACCGCTCTTGGACGGCACAGGCGAGGTCCCCGTGTTGAGGAGCAGGAAGTTGCCGGTGCCATAGGTGTTCTTGGCCTCGCCGGGGCTGAAGCAGGTCTGCCCGAATACCGCAGCCTGCTGATCGCCGAGATCTCCCGCCACGGGGACACCGTCCAAGGGGTAGACGCAGCTGCCGTAGAGCGCGCTGGAGGGCCGGATCTTCGGCAGCATGGCCTTGGGAATGCCCATCACCCGCAGGATCTCATCGTCCCAATCGAGGGTCTTGAGGTCCATCAGCATGGTGCGGCTGGCATTGGTGACGTCGGTGATGTGGAGGCCGCCGTTGACGCCCCCGGTCAGGTTCCAGATGCACCAGCTATCGATGTTCCCAAAGATCACCTCCCCGCGCTCGGCCCGCTCCCGCAGGCTGGGGTCGTTGTCCAGGATCCACCTGACCTTGGGTCCGGAGAAATAGGTCGCCAGCGGCAGGCCGACCTTGGCCTGAAAACGGTTCTGCCCCCCGTCCCTGGCCAGCTCATTGCAGATGGCGTCGGTCCTGGTGTCCTGCCACACGATGGCGTTGTACACAGGGCGGCCGGTGGTACGGTCCCAAACCACCGCGGTCTCGCGCTGGTTGGTCACTCCGATCGCGGCTAGGTCAGACGAGCGACAAGACGCCTTCTGCAGGGCGCCGGCAATCACCTCCTGGCTGCGCTGCCAGATCTCCATCGCGTCGTGCTCGACCCATCCGGGCTTGGGAAAGATCTGCTTGTGCTCCTTCTGGTCGACCGCTATCACCGTTCCCGAGTGATCGAAGATCATGAACCTGGTGCTGGTGGTCCCCTGGTCGAGAGCCCCCACATACTTAGCCATCGCGCTTCCTCCAGTCCCAATCGTTTGGCGAGGTCGTCGCTCCCGGCGCCCCGGTCTTGTCCTAATCGCTTGCCGCGAAAGCCTCCCGCGCCGCTTTCATCAGCATCCAAGAGGAGGTCGCCCCCGGGTCCTGATGGCCCGCGCTGCGCTCCCCCAGGTAGCTGGCCCGGCCCCGGTGGGCGACCAGAGGGACGGTGGCGAGGGCACCCTGATGGGCCGCCTCTTCCGCCGCCGCCAGCGCCACTTCGAATGTCTCCCCGGACCCGAGGCCGTCCTGCAAACGCTTGCTCGCCGGCAGCAGGGCGTCCAGCATCGTCTTGTCGCCGGGTTCCGCCTTTCCCCTGGCTCTGACCGCCGCCACAGCCGCGGTCAGAGCCGAGGCCCAGTCGTTCGGGGTAACCTCTCCCACTCCCTTGAGGCTGGTCCCCATCTGCAGGAAAAGAGTGCCGTAGAGCGGTCCGCTGGCACCGCCAACGGTTGAGATAAGGGTCATCGCCACCGTGCGAAACAGGCTCGCAACGTCCTTCTGCTCTAGTTGCTCGAGCTTGGGGAGCACGGCGCGCATGCCGCGATCCATGTTGATCCCGTGATCGCCATCGCCAATCGCCGAGTCAAGTTCGGTCAGGTACTCCTTGTTGGCCTCCATCGCCTGCCCAAACAGGGTCACGAAAGTGCGGGCCCGCTCGAAGGTGACGTTCATCTGTGTGATCCTCCTTCAGCCGGGGCCCTTCTGCATCGCCCCTCAGAGCCCCCAGCGTAGCCCTGGAGTGTTGACCGGCGCGTCCCAGTACTCGGTCATCTCCCGGTCCAGGCGCAGCAGGGTGATGGAGCAGCCGGCCATCTCCAGCGAGGTGATGTAGTTGCCGATGAGGTTTCGCTCGATCTTGATACCGCGGCTCTTGAGGAACCGGTCCAGGGCCCGGTAGACGATGTAGAGCTCAATCAGCGGGGTGCCGCCCATGCCGTTCACGAAGGCCAGGACCGAGTCCCCCGACTTGAATGGAAGATCCTCGGTTATCGAGGTCGCCATCAGCTCCACTATCTCGTCCGCAGGCGCCAGCTTGCGCCGCTCTCGCCCGGGTTCCCCGTGGATCCCGATGCCGATCTCCATCTCGTCCTCGCCGAGGTCAAAGGTCGGCTTGCCGGCGGCAGGAACGGTGCAGGAGGTCAGTGCAACCCCCATCGTCCGGCCCTCAGCGTTGACCCGACGGCAGAGCTCCGCCACCTCCGCCAGAGAGCGGCCCGCCTCGGCTGCCGCTCCGCAGATCTTCTCCGCCAAAACGGTCACCCCGACACCGCGACGACCCGCGGTG
>JAJYWM010000286.1 GCA_021791455.1 bacterium
GGCTCGCCGGGGGCAGGTGTCGGGGCCCGGCTCGGGCTCTCGGCCAGCAGACGCTAATCTGCCACTGAAAGCGCGAAGACGGCGCGCCGGGGTGGCGTAATGGTAGCCGCAGCGGTCTTAAAAACCGCAGCTCGCAAGAGCGTATGGGTTCGAATCCCATCCCCGGTACCCATATTTTGATCTCGCTTAAGGGCTGGCGACGCCACACCGGGTTCCACCTCATGGCGTTTGTGGAGCAGTAGTGGAGCAACGTGCTCAAGCCGGGCCTTCCGATGGAGCAATCTGGAGCAGCGAGTCGAGGGTGTCCGCCGCCGCCCGGCTCATGGTCTGAGTGACGTGGGAGTACGTGTTGAGGGTGATCGCCGTGGTCGAGTGGCCCAGCAGATCGGAAACGATCTTCGGGTGAACGCCCTGGCTCAGCAGAAGCGTTGCCGTAGTGTGGCGCAGATCGTGGAACCGAATTCGGGGCAGGTCCGCAGCCCTCAGCAGCGGCTCAAACCCCTGGCGGACCAGTCGGGTCCTACTCATTGGGCCGCCGAGGAAGTGAGGGAACACCAGATCGTGGTCCTCCCAGGCGGCCCCAGCCATGCTCCGTTCGTCAGCCTGACGCGCCTTGTGAGCCCGCAAGGCTTCGACCGCCAAGACGCCCAGCTCGACCCGATGCCTTGACTTCTCCGTCTTCTGCCGCTTCGTGCTGGTCAGACCAAGGCCTGGGAGCGGCTGAAGATTCCGGACCACGGCGAGTGATCCGTGGTCGAGGTCCACGTCCTGCCAGCGCAGGCCGAGCAGCTGCCCCTGCCGCATCCCAGTGGTCACTGCGAGCACGTACAGGGCCTCCAGGCGGTTGCCTTGCGCGGCGGTCAGGAGCAGCTGCACCTGTTCCGCGTCCAGCGTGGACATCTCGCTCGGGGCGTCCTGAGGCGCTTCCACCAGGGCGGCGGCGGAACGGCTCACGAGTTCCCACTGTTCGGCCTGCCTGAGGGCCTTGTGCAGCACCGAGTGGAGCCGGTGAACGGTTGACGAGCTGATCCCCTTGGCCGCCGCCGCCGCATAGCAAAGCTGGAGGTCCCGAGGGCCAAGACGCGCCAGGGGGATTCGGCCGATGGCCGGCACCGCGTGGATACGGAGCAGCTGTTCGTACCGCACCCACGTCCTCGGCCCGAGCCTTGGCTTGACCCCCTCCAGCCATTGCGCCAAGAATTCGTCGGTCCTCAGGCGGAATCCGGCACCAGACCGATTCACATCCTGAGCCCGGACAGCCTCAGCCAGCTTTGCAGCCGCCTCGGTCCGGCTCTTCGCGTACCACTTCTGCCGTCGGCCCGTCGGCCAGGTGATCGCCGCGACCCAGCGGCCGTCGGCGGCTCGACGGTAGATCGACCCCTCGCCGTTGCCCCGTCGGCTCACTACTTGGGAATGGCGAGCAGCTCGACTGCCAGCTCAGGGTGTGCCGCGACGATTCGCTTCTGGCGGCCCGTTGTGACCCCGAGGGCATCCCAGCGAGCACGCCACCCGGCCTCGGGAGGGAGCTCGCGGGTCATGTGCCAGATGATCTCCCGATCAGCGAGTTCCTCCAGCCTCCATGGCACGTCTCCCACTTGGTTGTGGGCGGCGTCGCGCTTCTTCAGGTTGCCAGTCAACTGCCATTCCCCGAATTCGTGGGCCGGCTTGCCAGCAAACTCAGCAGTCGAGCGCCCCTGCACCTCGAGCGGGACGAAGAGTGTTTCGTGGATCCACATTCGTCCCTTCGCCGATAGCTCCTGCCGATCTCCTGTCCGGCTCCACCGCACCTCGGCCGAGGGGTGGACCACGCGGCGCACGGTCGTTGACCCACGGATCTTGCGCCTCATCTCGTTCGGCTTTCGGCTGTCGAAGACGATATACCCAGGAACTGCAGTGCCCGGCTCGGGCGTGTAACCTGAACCTGTCACGGAGCCTCAACCTCCTTGGCCGGGCGGCGGGCCTTCCAGGGGTCGCGCCGCCCCTACTACCTACTCGGAGTCTACGCCTCTTCTGGCGTTAGTCGGCACCTTCTGGCAGCGGGGGGCACGACTGGGCGCTCTCAGTACCGAAACCCTGATAGCATCTCCTTCCATCGAACTGGCGTTTGGAAGGCGGTCATGACTGGAAAGCGGCGGAGGCTCACTGCCATCTCCGGCACGGTTCTCGGGACAGGTGCCGGCTTCGCGTGGGAGACGTGGCCAAGCGATGCGGACTTTGCCCAGGTCCTATTCACGGAACTCGCGGATCGGAGAGTGCTCTTCAATCCGTGCTCGTGGGAGGAGCCGGAGCACTGCGTACAGTCCGCGATCGAGCTTCGGCACCACCTCACGGCCATGCTGTCGCAACTCCCGGCGAAGTCGGAGCTTCGCCCGGTTGTAGAGCACCTCCGTGCGGCGTGCCGCACGTTCTGCGATGAGATGCGCCCGGGGCAGGGGCCTGCCTTCCTTCCTCCTCACTTCTCCACGAACTACATGACTCGTGCGGCCTTGGCCCGGCTGCGCCAAGGGTTCAGTGCGGCGCTCCAAGGCCTACCGGAGCGGTACCAGATCGCTCCAGAGCACCAGATCGCTGAACTGCTCCGGGACCCCCGGGCCACGATGTGGTGACCACGGTCGCTCTCTTGGCGCGACCGCCGACCGGCCGCCGCGCGGGGCAAGGGGGACACCTTGAACGCCACTGACCTGATCGTCTATCTTATCGGTGATAAGGAGGCTGGGCGTTCAGGGCCCCCATTCATGGGGATAGGGACCTTCACCGTCCGCGAACTGCAGGCCAACGGGACACCCGGGTCCGGTGCGCTCCGGCTGTCTCTCCTCTTCACCCGAGACGAGCGCATCCCACCTGAAGGTTCGCGGTTCGTTTCGATTGAGGCGGAAGTGCACACGACGCGGGTCCCGCCCCGGACTCGGGGCCGCGTAGTCATCGAGGCTAACAAGCGGCCAGAGCTGCAGCTGGCCGGTGTCCAGTCGTTGGAATGGGAATGGCGACTTCTCCCTGAGGAATTGGATGCCATCGAGGCTGAAACGTCGCCAGGAGACCGCTGGCGGCACCTAAGGCTCGAACTCCGCGGCATCGTCCAGGTGCCCTCAGGCACGTTCCCTGCCACTGGGAGTAGTGACTTCCGGGTGCCGCTCTCGGAGTGGGAGGACTTGCTCCGCTCACTCGGCTACGGAGTGGCGCCAGCAGCAGCGCAGCTGTCTGGCCTGGCCGCCACCGCTCATTCATCGTGGGCCGAAGTTGAGCGGCGCCTTGCCCCCGCTCGCCAAGCTCTGCGGGCCGGGGACACCCATACAGCGCTCACCAAGTGCCTCGATCAATTCGCAGCGCTGGCGGAGAAGCCATACCAGGCGGAGAGCTGGGTTACCAAACTCCCGGACGACCCTACGCAGAAGAAGCAGTCAGTAGCGGGCCTGCTGGCAGCCCATTGCACGTACCTCAATCGCGTCGGCTATCACCGAGACGGCGATCCAGGGGACGGCGAGGAACTACATCCCTTGCCGCTCGATCACTGGGAAGCGGAGGTAGCCGTTGGCGTATCGCAGTTCTTGCTGACCCTAGCACTCCGCGAGGGGACCTGACGAACCGCTTGAAGTTGCCCGCCAACCCGGGGTGGCCCGGCGTTGCCGTTGGTGTCGGCCTCATTGGAGCCGGGGCCGCTTGGATGTCGGCTCACCTTCCGCTGGGGTGGGGGTGGCTGGGCGTCGCAGGAGGGCTTGGCCTATTGCTCTGGGCGGGCGGGGTGGCCGGGTGCTCGGTCCTGAGGGCAGTTGCAGACCGCCGGAGAACTGCTCGGCGGGCGGAGGAGCAAGCGGCCGCCCAGGCTGCGCGGAGGGAGGCTCGGCGCAAAGAGAGGGCCGCTTGGTGCCCGGGGACCCCCGACGGCAACCATCGGTTCCTCGATGGGATATGCCGTGCGTGCGGGCAGACGCAGTAGTCGTTCGACCTGCTTGCCCGCGGGTCTCGACGGGCCACTAGTCGGATGGCGCTACCACGCCCTATCCTCGTGGCACCTACGACCGTCGGCCCGGAGGTGACCTGAGATCAAGACCAACGTCCTCTACTACGGCGACAACCTCGACATCCTCCGCCGGTACATCCCTGATGAGAGCGTGGACCTGGTGTACCTCGACCCCCCTTTCAACTCGAATGCCAACTACAACATCATCTTCAAGGACGAATCGGGACGCAGGTCCGACGCCCAGCTCCTGGCCTTCGAGGACAGCTGGCACTGGGGACCCAGCGCCGAGGCGACCTACGCCTTCCTGACGGAGACAGCCCGGCACCAGGGGCGGGTGCCAGACACCGTGAGCACGATCATCGGAGCGCTCCGCGCTGGGATCGGCGAGAACCAGATGATGGCCTACCTCGTGGAGATGGCCGTCAGGCTAGTGGAGCTGCGGCGGGTGCTGAAGCCCACCGGGTCCCTGTACCTTCACTGCGACCCGACAGCCAGTCACTACCTCAAGGTTGTCATGGACACGATCTTCGGCCCGGGCCAGTTCAGGAATGAGGTCATATGGCGACGCACCTTCGCACACGGTTCATCTTTGAGGTGGGGAGACACCCATGACTCACTGCTCTTCTACACGAGGTCGGGTGACTACAAGTGGCGGCGAGTAGATCAGCGCTTGACAGATGCCTACGTCAATTCGAAGTACCGCTTCGAGGATGATCGGGGCCGGTACCGCCTCGTGGTGCTCACGGGCCCGGGGACTACCCGAGGGCCCTCGGGAGAGCCCTGGCGGGGCTACGACCCGACCACGGCCGGACGGCACTGGGCTGTGCCAAGGCGCACGGTCGAGGCCATCCGTGCCGCTGGCGTGGAAGTGCCAGACGACTTACACGGGCAACTGGAAGCGCTCCTAGAACACGGCTACATCCGCTTCCCGGCAACGCGCTTCGGGCCCGGAGTTCCCGAGTTCAAGCTCTACCTGCCGCCCGGGCAACCAATTCAGGACATGATCCTCGACATACCCCCACTAAATAGCCAGGCCAGAGAGCGACTGGGATACCCCACGCAGAAGCCGGAGGCGCTCCTGGAGCGGATCATCAGCGCCAGCAGTGACGCGGGCGATGTGGTCCTTGATCCCTTCTGCGGCTGCGGCACGGCCCTGGTCGCCGCCCAGAAGCTCGACCGGAAGTGGATAGGCATCGACGTGACGTACCTCTCCATCGCGGTCATGCGAGCCCGCCTCAAGGACACCTTCGGCCTAGCCGACGTGGAGGTCATCGGCCAGCCGACGGAGGTAGAGGGGGCCAGGCAGCTCGCCCAGTCACCGGAAGGCCGGTACCAGTTCCAGTGGTGGGCGCTGGGCCTCATCGACGCCCAGCCAGTGGGCGGCGTGGAGCGGAAAGGTGCCGACCGCGGGATCGACGGGCGGATCACCTTCACCGGCCAAGACAAGAAGCTGGAGTCGGTCCTGGTGAGCGTCAAGAGCGGCCACGTGAACTCGGGCCAGGTCCGGGATCTGAAGGGCACCGTGGAGCGAGAGAAGGCCGCCATGGGGATCTTCGTCACACTGGAAGAGCCTACGAGGGAGATGCGGCTGGAGGCCACCACGGCTGGCATGTACCGGGTCTGGGAGAGGGACTACCCCAAGATCCAGATCGTCAGCATCCGGGAGTTGCTGGAGGAGGGCCGGAAGCCGTCCCTGCCGCCGCTGGTCCTGCCGACCTACCAGCAGGCTGAGCGGGTCAAGGAGAGAGGCGGGGAGCAGATGACGCTGGATGAGGCCGGGGCGGGCTGAGCCGCATGGACCTCTGGGGAGTCATTGGGACGGTGATCGCCACGGCGTCGCTCGGCTGGAACGTATGGACCCAGTGGCTTGCAGGGCCGCGCATTACCGTGCTCTGGGAACCCAGTTGGAGCGGTCCTGGTGGGCGGCTGGCCGCGCATGAGATTGAGCCGCGTGAGGACGCGGGAGTCCACTACTTGAAGCAGGGTTACTCTCCGGCCCTGGCAGTGACTGTGAAGAATAGGGGTGGACAGCGGGTGCTCATCAACCATGTGGCTGTCACCGGTACGCATCAGCTAGCTATCCCCGTCCCATGCCCGCCCATGCCGCGCGTGATCGAGGCGCACAGCGAGGCTGTGTGGGAGCCTGACAGTACGAGTGAGATAGTGGCCCTCATCGGGCGCGTTTCGGGCTTGGACGCTTCCCGACGGTACGTTTGGGCCGAAGTCCGGCCTTCAACTGGGCGACTGCGGCGGTCGAGAAAGTTGGCGGTTTAAAGCGCTGGGCGTGGGCGATTCCCGAAACGCGCACCTCCTATCCTTGGTGGCGCCGGCTGGTCGAGGCAGTGGCAGACAGTTCACCACCAGATGCGCCACCCCTTTACAGTGGTCTCGAAAGCCCGGAGAATGCTCGCGGCGGTCTTCTGGCTGCGCTCGCAAGACACCTTGACCCTGGCGATGGCCGTGGGGTTCGCGGATCACTGTTTATCCGTCGGGGAGATCGTTGTGGTGGTCAGCGGCCACGCGCTCCCAGATCGGCTACGGAAGTTCGTCGACGAGGTCCGTAAGGATCGCGAACTTCCTATCCAGGTGAGCCACGAAGAGGTCTAGACGTGGTGGAAGATCGCTGACCCGAGGCATCCAGAACGGCCCAGTACTTCCCGTGATTTGAGCGATCGTCGTGGCCGTAGCGGCCTCCCAACGGCTCGCATCCTCCCAGAGGGCGTCCATTGTCCCCAGGTCTTGGGGGCTAGCGCAGCGAGCTCTAGCCAGAATGAGGCGGCCTTCTGCAGCACATTGCGTCAGTCGGGTCTGACGTTCGCTGAAGGGCACTGTGCGGGGATGAAGTAGGCGCACGTATTCCCTACGCACCTCGTCTCGCTGACGAGCAGGGGTCAGGATGACGAGCGTAATGAAGACGATCGCCAAGGCTGCCAGGGAGGCCGCAGTTGCCGCCAAGGCAGCAAACGTGGCGGTCGAGACAAGCCCAGAGGCGCTGCCGAGAAGTCCGCCCACTGAGCCTCCGAGCGCGATACCCACGCCGATCAGGAGGGTGCCCCAAGTTGTCTTGACGAATAGACGCCAGTCCCTGATCGCTCGCGGCCACATGGACTCCCAGACACCCAGGGGCGGACCCTGCTTCGTGCTCTCCCGAGCCCATCTGGCGAGCTGTCTCACCATTGTCTGGCCTGGATCAGTGGGTAAAGGCAGCGGGGAGGGCTGGTAGCAAGGGGAGAAGGTGCGTCGCTGACTCGGAGAACACGTGCTATCCAACCATCCCCCGCAGTCTATCCTTGCCACCCGGCGGATCGGACCTTCTGCAGCAAGGGCAGGCCCGCCTCAACTGGACCCACTACCCACCACCCGCACCGGGGCTCGCTCCGGCAACCGCGGCGCGGGCAGCCTGAGCCCCGACACCGCAAACACACCTCCATCGCCCTCAGGCTCCTCCACCATCCGGGTCGGCCCGAACCCTGCCGCCCGCCGGCGAACCTCGCCCTTGGGCCGCGGGCCCAGTCGCTCCGCCACGAACTCCGGGGTGATCCACACCCTCCGGGTCGGCGCGCCTTGGGCGATGGCCCGATGCAGCAGCGACTCCATGCGAGTCTCCACGGCCCGCAGCCCGTCCTCACCCGGGGCCGCGTACCCGGTGACCAACAGCTCCAGCGCGCCGGCGCTCAGCGGGACCACCCGCCGGGCGAGCCCGTAGGCGTCGAGCAGCCGGGGCCACAGGTGCGAGCCGGCCACCTCCACCCGCTCCGCTGCCGTCAGGCTCGCCACCTCTACCACCTCGAAGCGGTCCAGCAGTGGGTCGGGGATCGGATCGAGGGAGTTGGCGGTCGCCACGAAGCTCATAGCCACCGTCGGGTAGGGCACCCCCACGTACCTGTCGGTCCAGGTGACCGAGCCCAGCAGCTCCAGCAGCCAGGCCGTGGGCGAGCCACTGAGCCGGGCCCAGCCCCCACCCAGCTTGTCGATCTCGTCGAGAACCACCAGGAGCCGCGACGTGCCAGCGCGCCGGACCGCCCGGATGATCGCCCCAGGCTCCGCCGAGCTCCACACCCGGTCGGCACCCGCCAAGTAGACCTCATCCATCGAGGCCATCGGGACGGACACCACCTCGCACGGGCGGCCCAGAGCATCCGCCATCGCGCGGGCCAGGGTGGTCTTGCCGGTCCCCGGAGGGCCGACCAGGAGCAGGGGCCGGATGCGATGCTCGCCGCCAGCCTGCAGCTCCAGGTGGGCTTGCGCCGCCACGCGGTCGGCCAGGAGGGCCTTCACCCCGGAGTGCCCGCCGTGGGCCGCGTCGAGCGCCCGCTGCGCTGCCAGAGCGACCGGCTTGCGCTCGGCGGGAGGCTCGCTCCAGGGAAGCTCGGCCACCAGCCGGAGCCAGTTCCGCTGATGCTGCGACCCATCCTCGTCGGCCAGCACTCGCTCCGCCACCGACTCGACCTCGGCCTTCACCGCGCCGGATGCCTCAGCCACCGCCGCCCGGGCCGCCGCCACCAGGTCCCTGTCGAGGTTGATCGCCCCCGGCCGGGCCTGCTCGGCGTCCGTCCGCTGCGCCGCCTCAATCGCGGCCTCGGCCTTCGCCCGCACCTCCTCCTCGCGCTCCTCTTCCTCGGCCCGCTCAGCCTCGGCGCGCAGCCGGACGGGACAGTCTTCTCGGGGGACCGTCGGATGGACGACCCCGCAGCTCGAGCACGGGCGCAGCGGATCAAGGTCGAAGCGAGACACTGAGCCACCTCCTGCCAGCCACCAGGGCCGCCCGCAGAGGGCAGACCTGCCCCCAGATCCTGATCTACAGTGGCGCTCAACACCATCGGTCGGGGCCGGCGACTGGTCGCAGTCTACCCCAGAGCCGTCGGATATAAATCCCACCCCGCTGAAGAGGGAAGGTTGGGGCGTGAGGTCACCAGCACCGCTCGCCGTGGCCCGGGCGGCCCGGACCTACAGCATGGCGCAGGCGACCATGGCCCGGGCCCAGCACCGGGCCGAGAGGGCGGGCGCCACTCTCCGCGCGGCAGCCCTCGGCGCTCCCGATGGCCGCGTCTCAGCCGGCCTCTGGCGGGTGAGGATCGACGACCGCGGGGAGCTCACCGTTGCGGCCATCCCCCAGGCCCCGGTCAACCAGCTGTCTCTCCCCCTCGGCGACTGACGGCGGGGACGGCCCGACGCTGGGTGCGGGCCGTGGCCTCCACAGTCAACACCACTCGCAGGCCCGGCCAGCCAGCGCCACCAGCCCTCAGCCGGTCGATGGCAACCCTGAGCACGTCGGCCTCGGCCACGTGTACGCCAGCCGCCATCGCTTCGCTCAGCAGCCGCCGGACCCATACCTCCTGGTCGGTTCTGAGCTGGACACGGGAGACCCTCTCCGCGACTGTCGGTCGCGCCGCGGCGTCAAAAGACTGGCTGAGGTCCTCGTCGCTTGCCTCATCAAAGGACTCGCTGAAGTCCTCGTCGTCGGCCTCATCGACGGTCTTCCAGGCCGGTACGTGCTCCATGTCCACTTGCCAGTCCTCCACTACCGCCGGCGGGAGCGCTGCCTGAACTCCGTCAAGATCGCCTCCCGCAGGTCGGACCAGTCCGCCTTGCTAGCCCGGAGGCGGTCAAGGGCGAGTTTGAGAACATCTCCTTCGCTCAGCCGCACCCCGTCCCGGATCGCGTCCGCGAGGATTCCGCGCATCCACAGGTCCTGGTCAGGGTTCAGGGTCACCTTGCTGCGGCGTGCCGGCGTTCGTGTCGCTTCGGTTTGCTGGCCCTCTGGGCCACTGGCCCATTGAGCCCTTGGCCTGGTGGCCCGCCGAGCCTTTGGGCTACTGGAACGCTGGGACGCTGGAACGGTAGTCTCTTCTACAGGGTCTGGCGCCGGCGCCGGGGCGTCCGAACGCGGATGCATGGACGGCACGGCAGGCACAAGCGGCGGGCGCGATGTTGACCCCACTTTGTTGCGCAGCGCGTCCAGACCGTTCATCCCGCAACCTCCTGAGCAACCGGGCCGACCATGGCCCGCACCATCTCTGCCACCGCCCGGAACTCGGCGGCCGCGGCAGCCACCGCCTGCCCCGGCGTGGGCGTCCTGACCAGGGCGGCCCGGCGTGTTCGCACCGGCAGCCAGGCGTGGTCGCTCACTGGGGGCGCTACCGAGACTCCGGTGGCTTCCACCAGGGCGACGAAGCGAGCCACCATCCCTCGCTCCCGTGCCCGACCGGCAACCCGGTTGGGTACCACCAGCACGCGGGTGTCCGCGTGGCGGCGCAGGAAGCCGGCGAGCGCGTCAATGCCGAGCACATCCAGCACCACCGGGACTACCGTCAGGCCGGCGGCGGCCACAGCCGCGTCGGCCAACGCTCCCGTGCCCGGATGGGTGTCAAGCACCACCGGAATCAACCACCGCGACGCCCAGGCCGCCAGGCGCTCAGCCAGGACCGCAGGGTCGGCCCCGGCGAGCTGTGCCAGCCGCGCGTCCCCCGGCATCAGGTTGGGCTGTGTCGCGCCGGGATCGCCCAGGCAGCGCACAGCTGACCACCTGCCGTCGCAGAGCCAGGCCAGGAGTGGGGCTCGCTGGCGAATCTCGGGAGACGTGCCCCATCGGTCAGTCGCGCTCCCCCAGTCCCAGTCGAGATCGACCAGGACACCATCGAGTGCGGCCGCCAGCTCATAGGCGAGGGTGGTCTTGCCGACTCCTCCCTTGGCGCTCGCCACGGCGATGATCACTCCCATGCCACAACTATAGCAGGCTGTGGCCCACGAGCCCAGAAGCCCGACGGGCCAATGGCCCGGAGAGCCTGAGGGCTTGGGGGCCATTGGCCTATAAGGCCACCGGCCCACAGGTCCAGGGGGCAGTCGGCCCGGCGGACTACCTCCGAGGGCTGCGGAGTCGAGTGCGCGGGACACCCTGTCCCGTCGGCCTGGAGGACCACTTCCGAGGGCTGCGGAGTCGAGTGCGCGGGACACCCTGTCCCATCGGCCCGGCGGACCACTTCCGAGGGCTCTGAGTCGAGTGCGCGGGACACCCTGTCCCCGCGGCCCGGTTCCTCAGCTAGGGCGCTGGCGCCGGGCGAAGATCGCCGCCACCCTGGCCGCCTCCTCAGGAGTGGGTCCACGCCAGGCCACAGGGGACGCGGGCACGGGCGGCGGCGGTCCTTCCCCCTTGCCCGGCTCCTCCCCCACAGGTGGCGGGCTCCAGGAGCGCTGCTCGGCCATTTCCGCGATCTGCTGATCAAGGCGAGCCACGGCGGCGACCAACTCCGAGACTTGGGCTGCCAGGGCCAGAAGGTCGGCTTGGCCGGCCGAGGCCTTCAGTGGCTTCCGGGCGGGGGCCGGCCGCGGGCCTTCCCCCAGGACTGGATCTTCCCCCACAGGTAGTGGGCTGGGTTGCTGCACCTCCCGCTCCAGCAGGTGGCGGATCACCGAGCTGGGCGTGCCCGGCTGCTGGCTGAGCCAGGCGTGTTGGGCGGCAGTGAGGCGGACGCCGAGAGCGCGGGTCGGCGACTCTAGTGAACCTTCATTGGTCATGGTCCGATCCTACGCCCGCCGTGCACATATTGAGCCCGGCAGTGTGCACATGGCCGACTTCCCGGGTCGTGGGGGTGGCGCGGCCAGCGTGCACAACCTACCGTCGGTTGCTGGGTGGGGCACTCTGAGGTGTTTAGAACCCTTGCATCAAGATGCGGCCCATCGCCACGTGTGCTAGCATGTGGCGCATGTGGAGCGTGGCGAAGATCAAGGACCCCGGCTACTACCTCCGCTGCGTCGCGGACCGTGCCACGGCCCGGGAGCTGGGACTGCGCCGTCTGGCCGCCGCCACCATCGTGGCCTACGAGCTGGCCGACGGCACCGTGCTGGAGGCCGGCGAGGTGACCGGCCTCCGCCGCCAGGTCAAGGTGCAAGGCCTCCGGCTGGCGGACGGCCGCGAGGTGGCCCTCGACCAGGTGGAGGTCATCCGGGACGGGCGGAGGGTCACGGGCTACCGGCTGGCGGACAAGACCGAAGTCCATAAAGAGGATGCCCGGCGGGTGACCCTCAGCCGCAAGCGGCTGGCGGCTTACCGGCTCGCGGACGGCACCGTGCTGGACCGAGACCAGCTGCGGGCCATCACCGCCGGGGAGGCCGTCGCCGGGCTCACGGACGCCTCGGGGCGGGCCGTGGACGCGGCCATGGTGGCGATCCGGGACCAGGCCAACGGCCGCATCCTCGGGTACTACAGCGAGCACGGCGAGGCTCCGGGCCAATGGATCGGCAGGGGGGCGCTGGAGGACCTCGGGCTCACGGGGCTGGTGTCGCTGGACGAGAACCGGGAGGCGTACGAGCGGCTGATGGCAGGGCTGCACCCCACCACCGGCGAGCGGCTGACCCGGGGCCAGCCCGGCGGGGAGCGGGTGTCGGGTTTCGACCACCTGGTCACTGTCCCAAAGTCGGTGTCCCTGCTGTGGGGTCTGACCACCGACCCGGAGGTGCGGGCAGCGCTGGAGGCCGCGCACCATGAGTCCATCAGCGAGGCTCTGGGCTGGCTGGAGTCCCACGTGTCGGTCGCCCGCCGCGGCCACGCCAGCAGCGGTCGGGACGACGCCCATCCGGACACCATCCACCACGTGCCGACCTCCGGCCTGATCGGCGTGGAGTTCTGCCACCGGGCCACCCGGCCGGGCGAGAACGACCCGTGCGGGGACCCCCACCTCCACACTCACATCACCATCGCGAACCTCGCCCACGGCGAGGACGGCCAGTGGAATGCGCTGGACGCGGAGCTGATGTACCCGCTGCTGAGGAGGGTCGGGGCGGTGGAGGAAGCCGCCTTCAGGCGCGCTGCCACCGCCCGCCTCGCGGCTCTGGGCCACCACATCGACTGGACCCAGCCGGTGAACGGGATAGCCGAGCTCAGGGGGCTGGACCGCCGGGACTGGATCGAGCACTTTTCCCGGCGGTCCGCCGAGGCCGACGCGGTGCTGGAGCACAAGGGACTGATGGAGGCGGCCGGCTCGGGGCCTAGCACCGCCCGGGACCAGGCGGGTCACGCCACCCGGCGCGCCAAGGAAACCGGACTCTCGACAGAAGAGCTGACCGCCACCTGGCAGGCACGTGCCGCAGACATCGGCCTCGGGCCCGAGCAGGTGGCTGCGGCCCTCCAGCGGAAGGAAGCGCCTCAGGCGGAGCCGGAGCTGACTCCCAAGCTTGCGGCCCAGCTGGCGCGCGAGCTGACCGAGCAGGACAACACGTTCGGGCTCCTGGACGCGATCCAGGTGGTCGCCAACCGGTCACGGCTTGGGATGACCGTGGCCCGCGCCGTGGAGCTGGCGAAGGAGCTGACCCACGGCGCCACCGACCAGATCGTCGCCCTGAAGCAGGAGGTCCGCACGGTGATCCGGCGGGACGACGGGCGGGTGGTCAAGGTGCGGCTCAAGGACGAGCTCGCCGAGTGCTTCACCACCAAGGAGGTGCTCCGGCTGGAGCGCGAGGTGGTGTCCATCGCCAGGGAGCGCAGGCTTGCCGGAGCGGGAGTGGCCCGGCCCGAGGCTCTCGCCGCTGCGCTGGCCGCTCACCCCGAGCTGGGCGAGGACCAGGTGGCAATGGTGGCCGGGCTGTGCACGGATGGAGCGGGAGTCGCCCTTGGGCTGGCCCCCGCCGGCCACGGCAAGACGACCGCGCTCCGACCGGCCACCGAGGCGTGGCACGCCAGCGGCCTCACCGTTCTCGCGACGGCGCAGATGGCCGCCCGGGCCGCTGAGCTCGGAGCCGGAGTCGGGCTGGACCCCCAGCGGGCCATGACCATCGCCGCCCTCCGGCAGCGCGTGGAGGGCACGGCCGACCAGCCGGCCACGACCGCCCTACCCCATGGTGTGGTGCTGCTGGTGGACGAGGCGTCGGTGGTTGATCTCCGGGACCTGGTGGCGCTGGAGCGCCACGTCCGCTCCGCCGGCGGCAAGCTGGTGCTGGTGGGGGACCCCCAGCAGCTGGGGTCGATCGGGCCGGGAGCGCCGCTCCGCGAGCTGCCCCGGCACGTGCCGACCTATGAGTTGCTCGAGAACCGCAGGCAGGTCGAGCAGTGGGAGCGGCGGGCCGTCGAGGACCTCCGGCACGGCCGGATGGCCGAGGCCGTGGCGGCCCTCGACGCCCACGGCCGGATCGTCTATGCCGAGGGGGAGAGCCGGCAGGCGAAGAGGGCCCTGATCGCCCAGGCGGCTCAGGACTACCTCGCCGCCAGGGACCAAGGGCAGACCGTGGCCCTCATGGCCGCCACCCACAAGGACCGCCTGGCCCTCAACGCCACCATCCGGCCGGAGTTGATCCGGCGGGGCGAGGTGGCAGCCTCGGGGATGAAGGCCGGGGAGCTGGAGATCGCGGTCGGCGACACCCTCCAGATGCTCAAGAACTCGCCCAAGCTGGGGGTCAAGAACTCCCACCTGGTCCACGTCGAGCGGATCGACAAGGAGGCGGGCTCAGCCGAGGTTCGTCGACCCGACGGGGAGGTGGTGGCGGTGGACCGTCTCTACCTCGGCAAGTACGCCGCCCACGGCTACGCCGAAACCGTGCACAAGGCCCAAGGCCGGACCGTGGACGTGGGCCTGGTGCTCGCGGACAGCGCCGCCCTCAGCTCCCAGTGGGGCTACACCGCCCTGACCCGGGGCCGGGAGGCCAACCGGGTCTACTTCGCCGGTCCGAGGCCCGCCGACCCCGAGCACCACCTGCCGGAGGAAGAGGCGCCCACTCGCAAGAAGCAGGCGCAGATGCTCGCGGCGGGGCTCACCCGCGACCGCAGCAAGGAGCTGGCCTCGGAGGTGATCGCCGCCCTCGACCGGGGCGACCGGCAGGCCGTGGAAGCGAGGCTCGCCGCCACGGTGGAGCAGACCCAGGCCACCGCCCGCAAGGCTGCAGCTCAGCAGGCTGCACAGGCGGCCGCGGCTGAGGAGGAGCGGCGGCGCAAGGCGGACGCCGAGTACGACGAGTACCGGCGGCAGCACCAGGAGCGCGGGATGCAGCGGACTCGCGGGCCGAGGCCCTGACGGTGGGCTCGCTGCTGGGGCCGCTCACCCTCCTGGCCCTTGGCGCGGGGGCGGCCCACTGGTGGCTCATCCCGGGCTGGAGAGCTCTGATGAGACTCTGGGGACGCCGGGCGCCGGCCGCGGGCCGGCCACGGAGAGACACCTACCGCGAGTGGGCGGCCGATCCGTTCACTCCCCCGGCCGAGCTGGCGGTACTGAGCCACCACCCGGACCCCTTGGTGCGCTGGCAGGTGGCGATGAACCCCAGCACCGGCGGCTGGACCCGCGAGCGCCTCGACGCCGACGACGAGTTGGAGGCCCTCCGCGGGGGCTACGGGGAGGGGCGCGAGGAACGGGCCGCTCTGGCTGGGACCTGGCCGTGGTCCCTGCCGGGCGACCTCGACGCGTGGCGGCAGTCTTGGGCGGTCTGACACCGGCAATTTCCGGGAGCGCCAGCGGGTGAGACGCTCCAGCGAAAGCCAAGGAGGTGGGTCGATGAACATCAGCCGTCGCGGATCGGTGATCGCCTTGGCGATGCTCGCCGGGACCCTCGGGGTCAGCGGGCTCATCGGCTCTCCAGCCCGGACCACCGTTGGGCGGCTGGGCAGCTCCGCCGGGACGGCCAGTACCGTGTCCCTCGGCAGCCTGCCGCGCCCGCGCCAGGTGAGGCCCGCCGACGTGGCCGTGGAGCCCACTCCCACCCCGTCACCATCGGCTGTGCCCACCGCTGCTGCAACGCCCCGGCCCACGACCATGGCTCCCGCGCCACCCAAGCGCTCCGAGCCAGCGCCTACCCCCTGGCCGACTCCAAGGCCCGTGGCGACGCCCTCGCCGACTCCCGTCCCCACCCCAGCAGGTCCCATCGAGAGCGGGCCCCTGCCCGACCTGACGTGGACAGTGGTCAACCAGGGCGGCGCGCCCGTGGTGTCCACCGGCACCTCGGTCAGCGCCACCTACACCTACCCTCCCGGCACCTACACCACGGGCATCGCCGTCTCCACGAGCTGGGGGAACTACTCCCTCTGTACGACGGAGACTGCGACTTCGGTCAGCGGGCCAATCACCTTCACCAACAGCGGCGGGGAGTGTGGGTACGACCTCTCCTGGCAGGGCTTGCAGGTCACCGGCTCCGCCCCCACCAGCGAGACGATCACCGTCACCCTCTCCTGGTACCAGTTCGCGTGGTGATGGGGGCGAGCTTCACGCCCTCAGCCCGACTTTGACGGGACCCTGGGGAACACGCCCAGATCCGTTGACACGCACGTCCTTGAGTGCTAACATCCGGCCGTGTTCTCACGGCCGCACCTCTATTTCCAGCTACGGGGCTGGGTAAGGAGTACCCCGGCCAGGGGCTCAGTCCTCGGCGTGCTGGCTACAGCCCTGGCCGTCGGCAGTACCTTCGCGCTGCCGGTTGCGACCGGTGGCGCGCTCGGCTCACTCCTAGCATCCGCCTCCTGTAACCCCGGTCGCAATCCCAGCAACGGCGTGCAGAACGAAGCATATGCTTACCACAATGTAGGCTACACAGTGGGCGGTATCTACGGCAACATCGTTGTGTACCACCCTTTCCTTTACCCTACGGGCGCGGATACCACCACTGAAGCCCAAGAACTGAGAGGCTTTGAATCTGGCGGTCCATACTTCGCTCAGAGCGGCTGGATCGAGAGCTATGCCACGGGCTCCGTCGCTCGCCCATACTTCAACTGGCAGAGCCCTGACGGCTCATACCTTGGTGTCTACGACACGACTCTGAGCTGGGGGGGTACGTACCCGTTCAAGATCTATTACAACAATCCCTCGTCGGGCGACTGGCGCTTCTATGCCGATGGTTACTGGTATCCGGCTAACGGAGAAGGCGTTAATCTGGGGTTCTCGCCCAGCGACGGTCGCGTAGAGGGAATCACCGAGGACACGGACTCCCAGATGCCGGGCGGCTACCTTTCCCCAGCGTACTTCACTGGGACCCACTTGTACTACAGCGGCGGCTGGAATGACATGGGAGGATCAGGGGGCACCACGAACGGCAACTGGTATACAGGTGGCGTAAGCAACTCCACGCAAGAGTACACCTATGACAACTACTGTCCGTACTAGGCTAGTCGTTGGTATATTGAGTGCGCTTGGTCTGGCCGTAGCTGGGCTTGCCGGGCATGTGCTGCTGACTGGCAAGACTGCGACAGCGGCAACTCCACCGAGCTTCGGGGGCGTGGGGCCGGTTTGGGCAGGGGGACAAGTGACGTTGGCAGGGATGACCATTGGTGCCCCGCCTGTTGGTATGCACCTTGCGGCGACTGCCGCTGCTGCAACCGACTCGGCTGCTAGCGCCGCAGCGCAGAAGGCATGGCCCGTTCCCGGTTCACACATACAGAACGTGAAGTTGGCACTCGTGTCCGGTGGCCCATATGCTACCCCTCAGCTGGCGTGGGTCGTGATGTATGCTCCAGGGGAAGCGCCCTACCAGGTCAACCCGATCTCTGGCACGCCAGTCGTCACAGCATGGGTCTTCGTTGATGCAGCGGACGGATCTGTCTTTACCATGTTCGCGAGCACCGAACCGCAGCCCGTGGCGACAGGCAGCTCCCCTGCCCCCAGCGGCAACCCGACTTCCACCGCTCCGGTCTCACCGCCGCCTGAGGCTGCGTCCCCGAGCCCGTCGCCGTCGGCTCCATAAGGGCGACGTATCCTGGGCCGACCGGGCCGTCCGACCAGCCTTGCGCGGTCCCCGTCTTCTTCTCCTTTGGCTACTGGCCCATCTGGGGTGATAGTGGAGATCGAGAAGCGCCACCCCCAATTTGATCTCAACCGCCAGCGCATGCGCTATGCCCACTTCCGGGAGTTGCGGGTGTTCGTTGAGTTCGGTACCGTGGAGGCTGGCTGCAAGAGCGTGCTCGCCCACCCCCTCAAGCAGTCCGGGATGCGCTGGACCGTCCGTGGCTCTGGCGGCATCCTCGGCCTCCGCTGCCGGCAGGCCAGCGGTCCCACCCGTTAGGAACAGGTCTGGCAACGGAGCGGCGCATCCGGACCCACATCTTCCTCTGCGTTCTGGGCTACCTGATGGAAAATCACCTGGGCCAGCGGTTGCTCCGGGCCGGCGCCCCCTACAGCGCCCGGGCAGCGCGTGAGGCGCTGGAGCCACTTCGGGTGGTCTCGTGCAACCTCCCCAGAGTGCAGGTCCCGATCCGGACCTGCACCTGGCACACCCCCAAAGCGCTGGCTGTGGCCTCGGCCCTGGGCTACACCGTCCCCGCCAGGCTACCCCTCCCCACCACCGCCTGATATGGCCCCGCCACTTCCGAAGTCGCTGTTATGACACGACCCGCCCCCTTCGATCTCATTTTGCTCGGCTCCCGTCAAAGTCGGGCTCAGCGGCTCTCTCTGCCGGATGAGCGAGAGGCTGGCGAGCGCCGATGCTCAGGCGCTGGCCTCAGTGCGAGCGGGAGGACTGGAGCAAGGCGCGTTCAGCCATGAGGTCGAGCGCCGCGTCACCGAGGGCGAGCTGACGGATCAGGAGGCCCTGGCGGAGTTGGACCGGCATTTCGGGCACCCCCGGCTGAAGGGGTGACCCGATCGGGGATGGGGCATGCTACCATCTCGGTAGGGTCTTCCCCACGCGCGTGGGGGTTACATAGGATACGCAATCGGCCCCCGGCGGTGACGGTCGAAGTCTTCCCCACGCGCGTGGGGGTTACAGGAGTCACCTGCACCAGCTCCCGCCCGAGCACCACGTCTTCCCCACGTGCGTGGGGGTTGCAGGGCAGGCCATGCCCGCCGGGGGGCTGGGACTGTGGCTGTGCTCTTCCTGTGACCGTTGATCAGGACGCCCAGCCAGGGCTCAGTCACGAGCCCGCCGCTCAGAGGCTCGGAATCTGGTGCCGCCGCGGCGGCACCCGTACGTGCGCCACTCGTCGCCGGCGAATCGACTCAGCGGCATCCGTTGCCACCTGATCGCTCACAACCACGGCGCGGGTCGCGACTCCGGTGACCCGCTCCAGGTCTGCGGCCCGGGCCACGGCCCGCTCCACGTCCGTATGGTCGGCAGTCAGCGATGCCTCCACGACGACATAGCCGGAGACCTGCCCAGGCGCCGGCCCCCAGGCAAAGAGCCCGTTCACCTTCGTGATCGCGTCGGCGGCCTGGGGCGTGAGCGCCTTCGCGGCCACTGCGGCTGCCAGCTGGGGCCGGAGCTCGTCGATGGTGATCGGCCGGAGCGCGCCAGGTGCAACACCGACTGCGGCCTCAATGCTCCACACGGCCCGCACCGCTTCCTGGCGCTCGTACTCGGCACCAACCAGATTGCTCACCCGGCCGTTGGCCCGCTTGGCAATCGTCTGCACTTCCGCGAGCCGCTCTTCGGTTCGCGTCTGGGCGGCGGCCAGCTGCTCCAGCCGCTCCTCGGTCCTCACTTGGGCGGCGGCCAGCTGCTCCACACGTCCCGCCAGCTGCTCCAGCCGCTCTGCCACCTCCGCGAAGCGGGCATCGGTACGCGCCGCCAGCCTCTCCACCTGTCCTGGCAGTGCCAGCAGGTCCTCGGTGAGGAGTTCACGCCGGAGGGTGTCGCGAGCCTCCGGGTTCGACCGAACTGCCCGGATCAGGGCGTCGAGATCAACCGCCATGCCCGAAGTCTACGCCGTCGTCAGGCTGCCACCCCGTTCGTCGCAGATCGGGATTGCCACGGCGGCTAGCGCTCGTCGTTGGCTCCGCAGTCGCAGTCAGGGCCGCAGCCCCCGGCTCCGAGCAACGGGCCCACCACTTGGCTGAGGGCGTCGAGCGGCAGTGCCACGTGGGCGAACACGTGGTCAGCCAGGCGATCCATGCCGATCTCCCCGACCGCCTCACTGAGCGGGAACGAGCCCAGGATGGTGTCGCACCAGACGCAGCCGTTCGACAGGTAGCCCTCGGGCCGCTGCCGCGAGCGCCGGACCTTCAGGGGCCCTACCTGCCGCTCCTTCAGCCAGGCGGGATCGAGCGCATCCCGCAGAGCCTCGGCCACGGAGTCGAAGTCAAGGAAAACATCGTCGTCGAGTCCCAGGTACGCCATCGCATCGGACTTCTCGACGATGACGCCCGCGATGGCCCGGTTGGGCTTTCCACAGCGATAGCAGCGATCGGCGATCCCCACCAGCCCGACCAGGACCGGGTGGTGCTCAAGGCAGTACTCGGCAGACATGATCGGCGTGACTTCCAATCCCACTTCGCGATCCTCCAAAGGTTCCGCTTGGCCCACAGCTACCACAAGTCCACGCCGCCGGAAACGTCGGGGGAACCAGTCGCCGGCCCGGCCACTTCCTCGGCTGCAGCCGCCTGCCGCTCCGCCAGCCCTCGCGCCACCTCCCAGGGCTCCATGGGCAGGGGCAGCTCGGGCGGCACCGCGGCCCAAGCGCCCTCGGCGGCCTGGTCGGTCGCCGCTGCCGCCTGAGGTCCGGCCAGCTCGGCGTACGACGCCGGCTGACTTCGGAAGCAAGTCGGGTCGCACCGCTTGAAGCTCAGGACCCAGCGTTCGTGGGCCCGCTCCAGGTCGGTGTCCCAGTCGGTGATCCGATACACGGGCGCGGCCCCGATCTCGCCGTCCTTGACGGCTGGGGTGTAGGCCGCGTCCAGCCGGGCCTTGAGCGCCCGGAGCGTCGCCACGGCGTCCGCGTGCCAGGGCCAGCAGGGCTTGACCGCCTCGGAGGGCTCAGGCCAGCCGGACCGGAACACGTGGTCCACCCAGCTCATGAGGGCGCGCTGGGCGTAGGGACGTGACTCGGGCGGGAGGTCGCACCACGGCGACCAGGGGGGCGCGGCGGGAGGCGCGGCCCCCTCAGGGGCCTCTCCCTCTTGCGGGCCCGGCTCTTCCTCATCCATGGCTCAGATCCTCCTTGGACGGCGGGCGGCAGGGTCGTCGGGATCTGCCTGCCAGATTTGCACCAGTGGTGGCTGATCTCCCGCCAACGGCCATCACAGCCCCGGCAGCCGGGGGGTCACCTGCCGCCGGCTCCCGCGGCGATTGGGCCACCGCCGGCGGCAGGCAGCCCGGTACCGGCGCTCCGCCTCCGCGGCTGCCTTCTCGATCTCCCGGCCGCGGGGGTCTGCAGCCACCTCGCGCGGGTCCTTGCCCAGGCTTCCACACTGAGCTGCCCACCAGGCTTCGCGGAGAGCATGGGCAATGTCTCGCTCCTCCTGTAGGGCGGCCAGCTCGCCATCGCTCGGTGGTACCGCGGTCATGGTCACGAGGCCCTGTCCGTCAGCAGCTCCGCCAGGGGGCGGCGGCCACGCGGGCGGACTCGCGGCGTGGACTCCGGCAGGCCCCGGTCACGCCGCCGCTGAGCGGCCTTCCGGCAGGAGTTCGAGCAGGTCCGCCGGGGCCGACCGGGCCCTCTCGCCGGCCCAACTGGCGCCCCACAGACGGCACAGCGCCCCGGGCGCATTTCGTCCCGCACTACGCGGGCCCTACGGACGCGAGAGAGAGTGGGGGCGGGCCCCTGAGCCTCGGCTCCGGCGATCACGCCACTTCCTCTTCCTGCCCGGCCGGGGCGGACACCCCGCTGGCCGCCGCCAGCCCAGCGAGCGCGGCCCGGAGGTCCGCGATTTCGGCCTCCACCTGGTCAAGGCGCGCGGCGGGCTGGGTCACAGCGCGTCCCTCAGGCGCGCCCACCACGAGGGGACGGCGCGTGGAGCGGCGAGCGCAGCCCGAACATCGGCATTGGCGCGCTGGACTTCCCGATCCTCGGCCCGCGCCATCGCCTCCAACAGCGACGGGAGCGCTGGCAGCTGGACCGGGCGCGCTCCTTCGCGGCCCATGAGCATCGCCTTTCCCTCCGGGAGGGCGGCCAGCGCCGACGCCTTGTAGTTGGGCGTCTCCACCAGCGTGTGGGACTCGCTCTTGCCCCTGTGGGAGGCTCCGGAGGAGCCGGAGCCTCCGCTCTGCGACCCCACGCTGGGCCGCCAGACCTGGCGCTCCCCGAGGGACTTCGACACGTCGGTCAGGAAGTCCATGTCCTGCAGCCCCGCCCCCACGAGCCGGTAGGCGGCGGTGTCCCAGATCGCCGTGGCCCCGGGCTGGCCCCAGCGCTCCGTCAGCTGGCTCCAGGACTGTGCGGCCACGGCAACGGCAATCCCGTGGCCCCGGGCCTGAGAGAAGACCTGCACCAGGTTGGGCAGAGGACTCACATTCGCCACCTCGTCGATCACCACCAGAAGCGGGGGGGATAGCCGGCCCGGCAGGCGGCCCGGCCCGGCCTCGGTCGCCGCGGCATTCAGCTCCGCTTTCTCCAGGAGCGCGTTCACCAGGGCCACGGTGAGGGTGGCAAGCGGGCTCGCCGCACTCTTGCCGCCCTTGTCGGTGATGAATAGGGTGTCCGACGAGGTGAGGAAGGAGTCGATGTCGAAGGCGGGTTCGATCAAATCTGGGGTGCACCCATCAAGCACTGCCGGGTCTGCCAGGGCTGCTAGCACTGGCCTGGCGCTGTGGAGGATGGACTGCTTGGTGTCCTCAGCCTTGCCGGCGAGGGCTGCCAGGTCTTCGCCAAACCCGGCCCGCGACCTGTGAGCTTTGAAGATTTTCTGCGGCTCCGTGAGCTCATCCTTGCGAAGCCACCCAAGGACGCGCTTGATGCCGGCGCCCTCTAGGGCCGCGGCATGGGCCCAGGCCGTGAGCGCCTGGACGGCGAGGACAGACCAGATGGCCTCCGCAGGTGGCCGGCCCAGCTCAACGGTTTCCAGCATCACTGTCATTCGGTCCTTCGCAACTCCCGGCACCTCACATCCGTCGAGCGGATTCCACCGCACTCGCTGGTAGGGCAGCGTCTTGGCCAACTCGCCGCGCCAGTCGAGGACTTGGACCTTCCCCAGACGTGCCCGTCGGGGCCCGGCGAACCTCGCCAGGTCCGTCCGGGTCGAGAGGCACAACACCGGGCCGGGCCAATCCTGCAATCCCAACAGGCCCAAGAGCCAGCCGAGCGACTTGTGCCCGCCAGGCCCGGCCAACATCAGCGCCGTGGCCTCGGTCACGGGCACTCCATTCACCACGCGCCCGCCGGCCAGGATCGCGTCTCGATACCAGTCCTCACCGCGTTCGGGCAGCCCACCCGTGAACCACCTGCCAGCGCCGTCCCCGGCGGCCATCCCGAGATAGATCCCGGTCCTGCCCCACCCTGCAGGGGGGAGTGCCACCATGCCCTCGGGCATCGCGTGGCGCACCAGTCCCATCACTCGTTCCCCCGCCCGGCGGCTTGGTCCGCGAGCCAGTCGTCCATCGACATGTCCAGCCGCTTGCCCCCTTCGCCGGTGGCGGGCGGGGCCTGGCGGCCCTTGCCACCGCCGCCGCGCGGGCGCTTGGACGGGCGCTCGCGGCGGGGCCCCAGCGTCGGCAGGCCGCGCTCGTGCCACAGCCCGAGCACATACGCCGCCACCGCGAGGCCGACGACCACGAGCACAACGGGCACCCAGGCCACGGCCCCAACCCCCCAGGTGGCCCACAGCAGGCCTCCAGTGGGGCGGTGCTCCACCTCCAGCGTGACCATTGACGCCCAGCGGCCCGGCACCGACCAGATCTGGCCTTGCGGGCCATTACCAGACAGCAACAGCACGAGCCAGACGAGTTCCCAGAGGCCGCTTACCACCAAGGGCAGCTCGCAGCCAATCTGGAACGCTTCGGACCGCCCGCCGCCCAGGCTGCTCTTCGGCAGCTCTGGCCGGCTCATCGGCCCACCCCCACAAGCTTGCGCAGCCAACCCCTACCGCCGCGCGACGCGCTCGCAGACGGGAACCGGATGCCAAACTCTCGCCCAAGGAGAGAGAGATCGAGCGTCCACTTCCGGCGGGATCGCTCGGCGCAGACGGCCAGCTCATGCTGCGCGTACTGCGCCGCGTCGGGGATCGACCAGCTGTTCACGGAGGCCAGGTGTTCCAGCGCCTCTCGCGCGACGCGATCCGACCCCGACACGCTCCGCGTCCGGCCCAGGTGGGTTGAGGCATGGCAAAGGTCGCAGAGGCAGGCGATGTGCGCGAGCACCTGCCTGTTGCCCTCGTATCCCCAATACTCATGCGCATGCAGGGGCCGGCCGCCACCACTGCTCCCGCAGGCTTCGCAGCGGTGTGAGGCTCGTCTGTACACCTCGCGCCGGATCTCATCCCAGCGCTCGGGTAGCGCAGTGCGTACATTCCGCTCCCAGCAGGATTTGGGAATCAACGTCAGCGGGAGGCGGGGCGAGTTGGCCATGTTCACACCATATCGCTCTACCAGGTCACCACCACAGTGTTTGACACGTTGGAGCGCTCCTGCAAGGTGAACTTTGTAGTGCCAGTCACGCCCTGCACGACAATCGTGCAACTCGTAGAGCCGCCAACGACTAGGCCGTCCTTCACGCATGCATTTGCCAACAGTTGCCATGGGCTGGTGCCGCCATTCAGCCCATAGGTGCCACCCTTCACCAGGCCCTTTACGGTCAGCACCACCGCGTACTCAGAGCCGCCAATCTCCGCAGCAGGCGGCCCCGCGCTCAGGTGCAGCGACACGGCCGCCGGAGCCGCAGTGGCCTTCGGAGCCACCGGCGCGGACGCCTGCCCGCAGCCCGCGAGCAGCAGCGCAGCGACCAAGACAGCCGGGGCCAAGCGCAGAACCTGTCGCATGCCATCACCTCCCGCTCGAACTGAACCTACCACCACAATACACCGCGCGCGCACGTAAATAAGCCCATGTGCAACCGCACGGGAACCGTCATCCAACCGTTTCATGGTTGCCCTTCCGTTTTCTTCGGCTCGCTGGGCGGTTTCTGCGGCACCCCGAACTTCTGCGCGTGCGCCCGAAGCTGCGCCTCCAGGTGCGCGGACTGCGTTTGGGTGAACTTCGCCGCCGCGCCCACCCGTGCGGGATGGCTTCGGCTCTGCACGTTGAACGCGCCTGTCGCTACCGCCTGCTGGCGCATCCCCTCGAACTCCGCCTTGGCCTGGGCCCGCTGAGTGTCAGTTGCCAGCTGCGCGTCGGTGATGACGGTCTGCGCCTTCAGCCTCGTGGCGGCTGCCGCCTCGTCGCGCTCGGACTGGCCCAGTGGCGCGCCAGCCTTGTACTGTGGGTTGAGACCCCCAGTCGTCATATACTCCCTCACGCTTTCATCGTCACGGCCTGCCGCCATCGCATCAGCCCGGCCCATCAGGCCATCGTGGCTGGCTTGCGCTTGGGCCATGCGCGCTCCCGCCTGGTCGGTCAAGGCTTTGTCAACCTGGTCCCAATGGGCGGTCAATTTCGCCTCGCCCAGCCGCCCGGCCTTGGTCGGGGTGATGGCCCTCGAAGCGTCTGCCGCGGTGGCCGTGCCCATCGCCATCCGATACCCGGCCATCGATCCAAACACGAGGCTCTGGCCGCGGGGCTCGGTCGGACGCAGGATTCCTCCAGGCGGATGCAACAGCCCCTTCGCGGCCCCCCCAACGGTCAGCGTGCCGACGCCCACCGCGTCCGCAAATGCGTTGTGACGAGGGAAGAACATGCCCAGCATTCCATGAGGCCCAGCTCCAAAGCCACCTCCACCGCCTCCACCACCGCCTCCGGCGGCGCGACCACCACCACCTGCGCCGTCGCCCTCATCCAGGCGACCCCGGCCGAGCCTTGTGAGGCCGCTGCTGAGGTGCCCAGCCGCAGCGGTCCCAAACACATTTCGGAACGCGCGCGGGGCCAGAGCGGCCACGTCGATAAGCCCAGCCGCGCCCATGCCGGCCCCACCCACGGTTCCACTCTCGGCGGCACGGACTAGTTTGTCGGTCAGAGCCAGGCCGACGGTCATTAGCAAGAGGGTGATCGCCACCTGCAGCGGGCCCACACCGGGCGCTCCCAACGCGAGCGTCAAGGTGATCGCGAAGCCGACACAGCCGATGATCTGGGCAGCGAGAGCGCCCGTGGCCGAACCCAGCCACCACTTGTAAAACCCGTTCTGAGGGTCATACAGAGCGATCGGAAGGGCGAGGGGCATTAAGGTCAGGCAGAAGATCAGGATGACGCTCCGCATGAACATCAGCCAGACCAGGTAGGCGAGGAAGAACGCCATGAGCAGGCCAAACAACACCAGGACTGGCGTCATCTCCGGCCCGGCCGCCATCGCCGAGACAGCGGCCGTCACCACGTCCTGCATGAACAGCTTTGCAATCCCGCCTATCATCACGTGCGAGGTAACAGCCAGAAGGTTCCCCATCAGCGCATAGCCGACCTTGCTAAACGTCGTGGCGACGAACCCAAACAAGTTGTATGCGATGTTTGCAGGCGGGGACAGGAGGATCATCAGGAAGCCCCATTTGGGCACCACGTCCATCAGCACCATCGTGGGCGTCAAGTTCTCGTTTGTGGCCCAGAGCTTCATGATCCTGGCTCCCGCGATTAAGGTCAAGATCGCCATCGCAGATGGTGTCAGCACGGCGTACAGCGAATGGACTTGGGACACTTGCGCGGGATTGATCTGCCCCGTCAGGGTCTCAAAAAGGAACCCTAACGGCGTCTTCGGATTGGCTGGGTTGCCAAGCAAATTGTTGAAGACGACGGACCAGAGCGCACCCAGGGGGTCGGCCACATCGTGGGCAATCGTGCCAATCAAGTGCGGCAGCAGGCCGAGCCAGCTCATCAGCGCTTACCCCCATCTTTGGCTGCGGTTTCTCGCGCCCACGCCTCGGGCTCGGGCCAGCCAAGCACCACCGCCCCGATCTCGACCAGGGTCGGGGTCAGCACGATCGCGAATGCCAGCACGGCGGCGATCACCGCCGCGTCTGCCACGAAGGAGAGAAAGTGCTGGATCATGCGAGTTTCGCCGCTCCGATCAGTTCGTTCATCTCGTGGGGCCCCCTCTTTGGCGAAGCGTTGTCAATGAATCAACTTTCCGCGCGAGCCGCCCGAGACAGAAACCGGCGCGCCTTTTGCAGCTCTTTGCGGGCGTCGGCGAGGTCCAACAACACGTCCGGGTCGCCATCGCGCTGCTCGGCGGCGGCCGCGTGGAGGTACCGGGTCGCCCGGATGGTCGCCAGCTCGGCCGCGTCGAGACTGGTCAGCTTGCTCATCGCCGGTCCCGTCGCGCGAGGTGGGCGAGGTGGGCGATGGCCTGACGGGCCAGCTCATCGTCGCGCGCGTCGCCGCGCGGTGACGGCGGACGGGCGACCAGCTCACGGGCCCACTCCCAGGCGTCCTCCATGAGGTTTAGCGCCTCTTCCCACCACGGCTGATAGCCACTGCGTCCGATCAGATAATTCAGAACTCGCATGTTTTGCGCTCCTTTTATGAGCAGTTCGTTTTCGTCGGGCAGACCGGGATGCTCTCGATTTGGCCGACCACAATCCAGTGTGGGGCGACGGGCAGGTGCAGCCAGTACGACCCCAGCGACTTCTCATGGCGGCCCTGGGCGTCCCGCCAGATGGCAACCGCGCTCACCCACAGATCCTGAGTGGCCGTCACCGGGATCTGGTCTTTGGGGGTGATGACCGGGTACGGCGTCGGATGCTCGCCATGAACCGAGACGTCGTAGTAGGTGAACTGCACGGTGCTGTTCGGGCCAGGTGTCCCCATCGCGCCGGGCGAGGCGTCGAATTGGCTTCGGCCATCGCCAAAATCCCACGTAACGCCGACCCTTTGGATGGCCACCGCGACCGTCAGCACGAGCGACCGTCCTCCCGCCGAGGCGATAGGGCCACTCGTCACTGTCGTCGATTTGAGGAGGAGTTCGGGCACGTTCGAATTAGCCACGACGTAGTTTGTGGCGAGGTCCACCAGGGCGTCCCGAGCAGGTAAGCTGGCGACCGTACCGCCGCGCAGCTTTTGCGTGACCAGCGCCTCGAGACCGTTCACTGCGGGGGTGAGCTGAGACCACACGACAGACCACTTGGTGACCGGCACGAACGAGAATCCATCCGGGACCCATGGGGAGTAGTCGCATGTCGCCGGCGTGGTGGTGGTGGCCGGGGTGACCTGGCCAGTCCGCGAGTAGTTCGCCAGGATGTAGTACTCGGCGATGGGCGGCACACCGAACCCGAGGCCGCCACCATGTAGGCCGACCAGGTGCTCGTGGCCGAACGGGTCCGTCCACGCCAGCTGGCCGCCTGCGCCTACTCCCACAGCTTCACCCACGAAAAAAGGGCCGGCGCAGATCGCCTTGGAGATCGTGCCAATGGTGCCGCCGCCGCCTGAGCCCGCGCCCGCCTTGGGGGTAGGGCCGGGGATCGCGTCGAACGCCGTCACGGTCGCGGTGTTCGAGGAGCAGGCCGTGATTGATGTACATGCCGGCGGATCTGCGGCCAGCACTGGGGATGCCAGCAGGCCCACGGCGCTGAGCGCGATCCCAGCAGCCAGCACCGCCGCCACGGCGCGACGGCTCAGCATCCGGGAACCGAGCCCGAGGGCTGCTGCTTGCCGGCGTACTCGACCCACGCAGCCGAACAGGTCACATGGGCGACCGGGGTCCACACCTCGGTCCGGAGGCCGGGGAGGCCAGGAACGGGCGGGAGAGCCACGAGGCTCCCCTGGAGGACCCAGGTCACGGCTGGGGCCGTGGCGGGGATGGCCATGAACACTCGGCCTCCCGACGCAGCAGTGGTGCAGGCACCGCTGCCATGCACCACGACGGCGATCGGGCCCGCTCCCGCAGCGCTTGGCGCGTTTGGGGGTGTGGCAAACGCACCAACCACGTGCCACATACTCGCGAGACAGCCCGGCGGGGTCTCGACCAAAGTTTGCCCCTCGCCAAGGGTGGTTCTCCACCCAGGCATCGCCAGCGCCCTACCCAGCACGTCAATCACATCCAACTCGGCCTGCTGGCGAGCGGTTGGGGGCATGCCATCGGGGCCGCCACCGGTCAGGATCACGGTTGCGGCTGCCCACCCCTTAAATCCAGCCTCATCCGCCGCGACCGCTGAGGTGGGCTTGGCCGTGGGGCTCGGGGTCACCGTGAGTGTGGACGAGGCCGTGGCCGACGGGCTCGGCGTCGAGCCGGAGGGCGCGTGGTGAGTGACCGAGGTCGCGCCGCACGCCGCAAGAAGTAGCCCGGCCGCGAGGCCCGACGCCATCAGGGGGTACCTACTCATCTCAGTTCCTCGGCCTCAAGGGGTCTCAATGGGCGGCGGACCTGAGACCGAGCCCGCCGCCATTCAGCAGTGTAGCACATTGCTATCGCGATACACAAACAGTCCCATGTCTCTCTTTTGTCGCCGACCAATGTTAGGATGCCCCCATGGCGAGAATCAGCCACCCCAGGCCCCGTCCGGACGAGCGTCGTATGAGCGTGGTGGTGGCGGCAGACGACGCGAAGTGGCTCGACGGAGTACTGGCAGACGCCCGCCGCAAAGGGGCGCTCGGGGTCGGCAACTCGGCCCTCATCCGCCTTGCGTTCAGCCGCCTTCGGGCTGAGCCCTCGGACAAGGTGGTAGCCGAGCTCATCCGGCTGCGCGGGCGGGGCCAGGACCAGTAGGGAGCCGGCGGAGGGCCCAACGCCAGCCCTCCGGCACGAGAGACAAGAGGACTGGGCGCTCCTCCTCGTACGCCGCCAGGGCGAGAACGACCCAGCCTGCCTCCCACACGGCTGCTAGGCCGACCATGAAGATAGCGGCGCGCTCTTCCAGTGAGTGGGTACGGGCGTTCATGCTGCGCGGGGGGTTGTGCGTCATGGGCACGCCAGCAAATGCTTCCCCGTGGGGGCAGTCACGATGGTGAAAGTGGGGACCCGCTGATTGCCCTTTACCACGACCTTCATGAGGTGCCCGTACAAGGTTCTTGTGTAAGTGCTGCCGCCCGCACCGGGGCCGCCGCACATGACGCCCAGGGGAGGCGAAAAGATCTGCGCCTTGCCCGTGACCGCGAAGGTCCACCCATCTGCGGTCTGCACGGGCATGGACATTTTGGAATACCCGGAAAAGTCCTGTTCCACCCACTGGGCGTCCGTTTGATCCTCCTCAGCGATGAGCGAGTTGCCACTGATCACAGGAAGTGGACTTGGATGACTCACCACTACAGAGTTGCTGGTGGCGGCAGGATGAGTCAAGTACTGAGAGCCGAGGTACAGTGCCCCTCCGAATGCGACAAACAGCAGCAAAGTAACGGTCGCTTTGGCTAGGCGGATCGCAAAACTCATAAGAACACCCTAACACGAGAGCTAACACAAAAAAGGCCGTCTGCGCGAGCCAACTCGACCAACGCCTGCCCGTGATGTCTTGTTGCTGCAGCTCGCATCATCACTCAGCCAGCAACCGACTGAACCTGCTTCACCAAGATGGTGCCACCCACCGTAGCTGTCGCCCCGTCGGCCCAAGTGATCTGGGCGGAGTACGGGGTAAGCCCAGTGACGGGGAAGGAGTACCAAACGCTGCTCCCTTGGAACGGATAGTTGGCACTGCCAAACGTCCAGTCCACTGCGACAATGGAACTGGTGTCCCCGGTGATCCAGAAGTGCTCAGCGAGGCCGGTGATCGCAACGGGAGCGCTTGGGTCCGGGGCGTACGGACCAACCGCCATGCAAACCGATTCGGGCGGAGCAGACGTGGTGACCGAGTGAGCCGGGTGCTGTGTGACCACCGTGTGTCCCGGCACCCATACGGAGGAAGTTGTGTACCCCGGGGGAACCCAGACAGTCGAATACGTGTAGCCAGGGGGAACCCACACAGTGGAAGTCGTGTAGCCAGGGGGCACCCACACAGTGGAAGTCGTGTAGCCAGGGGGAACCCAGACAGTCGAATACGTGTAGCCAGGGGGAACCCACACAGTGGAAGTCGTGTAGCCAGGGGGCACCCACACAGTGGAAGTCGTGTAGCCAGGGGGCACCCACACAGTCGAATACGTGTAGCCAGGGGGAACCCACACAGTGGAAGTCGTGTAGCCAGGGGGCACCCACACAGTGGAAGTCGTGTAGCCAGGGGGAACCCAGACAGTGGAATAAGTGTAATGGCCCGGGTACCAGGTCGAGGTGTACCAGCTTGGGTGCCAGGCCCTCGCGAGACACCTCCACCAGTCCCCCGTGTACACGAACTGCCACTTTACGCACAAGTAGTACCCGCTGTGCCAGTGGCGGGGATAGCCCCAGTGCCCACTGACCCATGTCTTGACCGTCTTGTTGTAGCCGGCGTGGTAGGTCTTGACCGTCTTGTTGTAGCCGGCGTGGTAGGTCTTGACAATCTTGTTGTGCCCCGGGTGGTAGGTCTTGACCGTCTTGTTGTGCCCCGGGTGGTAGGTCTTGACCGTCTTGTTGTAGCCGGCGTGGTAGGTCTTGACCGTCTTGTTGTAGCCGGCGTGGTAGATTCTGGCAGTCGTATAGTAGCCGGCCTCGTACGTTGTGACGGTCTTGTAGTAGCCCGGATAGTACTTCGACGTGGTATACGCTGGGGAAGTTGTCGTCACGCTCCCGCCAGCTGATGTGGCGCACTTCGGGGTGCTGGCAGCTGCGGCGGAACTCAGGAACAGGATACCGAAGAGCGCGGCCAACGCAAGGACTAGGGTGCCAGCGCGGACCGTATGAGAACTCATGATGTCACCCCCAGTAGGCGGCGCAGCAGGCCGTCGCTTGGTCCCCCCAGCTCCTTCGGCACTCGGATGCCGAACTCGCGGGCCAGCAGGGGAAGGTCGAGGCGCCACTCGCGCTTGGAGCGCTCGGCGGTCGGCGCCAACTCCCGACGTGCGTACTCCGCGGCTTGTTGCACGGTCCAATGGTTCAGGTCGGCGAGATGTTGCAACGCTTCCCTGGTCGCCTGATCGGAGCCCGAGACGGTGTGAGTGCGTCCAAGATGCGTCGCTGCATGGCACACGTCGCACAGGTTGGCGATGCGTGTGAGCACCTGCCGGCCGCCCGACCAGGACCAATATTCGTGGGCCTGCCAGGGCCTTCCGGCGTTTCCACCTCCACATGCCTCGCACACGTGTGGCTTGTACACCTCGTGCCTGATCTCATCCCAGCGCTCCGGCATTGCGGAACGCACATTGACGTGCCACATTCCGTGCGGGATCAGCGTCAGCGGGAGGCAGGACACACTTGGAGGGACGCCGCCGGGGCCTGACTCGTAGGCCGCGAGCGCCTCGGTCCGGCCGCAGCGGCAGGCGCCCGCCGACGGGTCCGATGCCGGGCACCACGACGCATGGCCCGCGGTGACCAGCGCGTGGTAAAGGTGGTAGGCCACCCCAGGCTCATCCATTGCCTCAATCGTCACTCGGAATCCACGACAAATCCGCGACATTTCGGGGGGCTACCGAGGTGCCCGCGCGGGCCGCGCGCCCGGGAAGGCCCTCTTGACGCTGGGCGGAACGTCATCCTCTCCGCGCCACCTGCCGGTCGGCAGGTCCACGTGAGCATTCAGGATTCCCTGTGGACCGCTGCGATTCTTCGCCACGACCACTTCGACGAACTCTGGGTCCTGCTCCTTGGTGTAAAGACCCGGCCGATGCACAAAAATGACAACGTCAGCGTCCTGCTCGATGCTGCCGGAGTCACGCAGATCGCTGAGCTGCGGGCGGCGCTCCGTGCGCCGCTCCGACTCCCTGTTGAGCTGCGACAGGGCGAGAACCGGGATGTTCATCTCGCGGGCCAGGCTCTTCAGCGCGCCTGAGATTTCCGTCACTTGCTCCGTCCGGGAGCGGCCCTTGGACTCGACGTTCACCAGCTGCAGGTAGTCCACGACCACCAGCCGAATGCTGTGGGCGGCCGCCATGCGACGTGCAGATGCACGAATCTGCATGATCGTCTGGCTAGGGGCGGCATCCACGATGAGTGGCATCGTGTCAAGGCTCTCGGCGCACTCTGCCAGGGCGCCGATGTCCCGTTCCGCCACAGCGCGGAGCTTCAGGTGTTGCGAGTTGACGCCGGTCATGGAGGACATGGACCGCTCCGTCCAGGAGGACCGGCCCATCTCCAGGGAGATCACCCCCACCGGGACCCCGAGCTGCACGCAGAGCAGCGCGGACCACCCCGCCAGGGAACTCTTCCCCATGCCGGGCCGGCCGGCGAGCACCGTGAGCTCACCAGGCGACATCCCCCCAGTCAGCTGATCCACTCCGGCGATACCCAGAGGCAGGCCGGCCAGCCGAGCCCCTCCACCAGAGGCCAGCGCCTCCCGCAGCTCGGCGACCAGGGTCAGGGCATCACCACCGAGGGAACGGGGCCCGCCCCCCGCTGGCGACCCGTCGGCCACCTCGAACACGGCTCTCTGAGCTTGATCGACGGCGCTGCCGGCGTCAACCTCAGGATCCTGTCCCAGCTGGGCCAGCAGCCCCCCCGCATGGATCAGCCGCCGCTTCACGGCGGCGTCGCGGACGATCCGGGCGTAGTACTGGAGGTTCGCGGCGGTGGGGACCGCCGCCCCCAACGAGGTGAGGCCCTCCAGCCCCCCCACGCGCTCCAGAGTCCCAGCGCGCTCCAGCTCGTCGGCCAGGGTGAGTGTATCGAGCGGCGTCCCCCGGGAGAACAGGCTGAGCATCGCCCGAAAGATGTCGCCGTGGGCGTCCAGGTAGAAGTCGGCTGGGCCCACGAGCCCGACCACCTCCGCGACCAGGGCAGGCTCCAGGAGGAGCGAGCCCAACACTGCCCGCTCGGCGCCCTGGTTGTGCGGCGGGACCGGGGCCAGGGGGCTCATGCATTGGCCTCCGGGACGCTTGAGGGAGCCTCGCCTGGCGAGTCTCCGACGGTAGGTACGACGGTACATACGACGGTAGAGGCCGATGTTGATCTTGGGCCAGTCCCGCAAAGTCCAGTCTTGGAGTCCCGCAAGGTCCAGTCTTCAGTCCCGCCAGGTCCAGTCCCGGAAACTGGACCTGGCGGGACTGGTGGCCCCCCCAGAGGCTCGCCCGTGGCCCACCGAGGCAAGGTCACCCCCAGCGCCGCCAGAGTGTCCACGTAGCTCTGTCCCTCCCCTGCTTCGACGCGTCGCGCTACCGCCACCTCATGCTTGGCTTGGCCGGCAGCCGCCAGCCGCTCGACGGACCGCGCGCGGTCCGCGGCCATAACCTCCGCCAGCGCGTCACCCTCGCCGCCGGCCAGGAGCATGGCCGCGATCTCCGCCGGCTCCCAGCGGGTCAAGAGCTCACCGACTACCTCTATCTGAGATGCCGACGGCCGGCGGCCCTCGTAGGCCCGCCGCCAAGCCCGCAGCACCGGGACCGGCAGGGGGCCGCCACCCTGCCGGGCGGCGCGGTCGCGGGCTGCCGTGAGGTGCCATTGGCCGGGGGCGAGCCCCTCGGTGAGGGTGAGCCGGTAGCGGCGGTCCGCGTCGCAGATGGCCTCCGCGGCCATCGCGATCCGGCGGGCGACGCGCCAGCGCCGTGCCCACCGGAGCCCCAGCATGTCGGCCAGTCCGCCCGCGCCGAACACCGGATACCGCCACGCCGCTGGGAGGGACTCCGCCTCTAGCCACACCCAGAGGCGGGCAGCGATCTCATCCCGTGCTCTGATGCCGTCCCAGGTTGGGGCGTGGAGGTAGGTGACCGCCCCGCCAGCAACCAAGTCGGCCATCACCTGTGAGATGGTGACGTGCCCGTCCTGGTGCCCCCGAAGCACGAAGCGGGCATCGTCGATCAGGCCCCATATCCAGATCGCCTCGGCGCCGCCGGCCTGACGCAAGACGGACTCATACGTGGCTCCGCGCAGCCGCACGAGCGAGGCTCGCGCTAGACGCCACTCCTTCCCGCCGGCCGCACCGCCAAGGGCGCGCGCCGCATCTCCCAGCGAGTAGAGCACGCGCCGGTCGGGCGGACACCCGGCCCGTACCCAGCGGGTCGCCACGTCCGCGAAGATCCGCTGGTCTCCCACCGTGAGGGCCGACCCGCTCAGCCGTCGCAGCGGCAGACCGTACAGCACCAGCTGCGGGACCGCCAGGTCGTCCGCCGACTGCGGGCGTGGATGCCAGATCGGCGCCCGGCACATATCACGCTCCACTGCCAGGGTGTCCCGCCCCTTGGGGCGGAGGGCCAGCGTCACTGGCGGAAGGCTGCCAGGCCCCAGCTCATCCGCCCCCATCACCGGCCCCTCCGGCCGCTGCCCAGCCGATGGGGCCGGGCACCGCTGCGGTCAGCTTCGGGGGTAGGCCGACTGGTCGGCTCAGTGTCGGCCGACGGTATGGCCTGCTCGCCGGCCATACCAGCGGGCCATGCCGCCGGTCGCGGGCCCGCCAACCCCCGAATGTCCTCTACCCGGTAGCGGGCCACCCGCGAGAGCAGGGTGACCTTGGGCAGGTCGCCCCGAGCGACCAGCGCTCGAAATGTGCGGTCGGCCAGGCCCAACATCCGTGCCGCCTGGCGGGCATCGACCAGCAGTTGGTCGGATCGTAGTGCCGAGATCCTCATGGCAAGCTCCATCCGCGTGATGGAGCCTGTCCTGGTCCCTCGGCGCCCCGAGGGGGGACATGCGGCGACCTACTCCATCAGGGTAGCACGTCCTTCGGCCCCGTGCCTTCCCTGGCCTACCTCAGCCTTTTCTGGTCCCGTGGGCTTGCTGGTCGCTGCCGGTTTGTGGAGCAGTAGTGGAGCAACGCGCTGCCGCTCCTTGCCGTTCCTTGCCGTCCTCAGCAGGCCCCAATGAGATCGCAAACCACTTCCACATACCGCCTAGACCGGGTACTCAGCGGTCTTAAAAACCGCAGCTCGCAAGAGCGTATGGGTTCGAATCCCATCCCCGGTACCCCCAGTTTGATCTCGATTAGAGCGCTGATGCCGAGCGGATTGGACGCCACCCAAATGCGCTTGACGGCAACCGTGACGGCAACCCACCGCGCCATTCACCCTGGCCCCCACGCGCTCGCCTCCGATCTGGTCGAGCGGCCCGGGAGGGAGTGGCGCTTTCGGCAGGCCGGTGGTTGACAGCGCCGACAACACCCTGGACCTAGCTTCACTGACTGCCCGATCAGACTGGGCAATCCGTCGGGCTCAGTGATCGGAGTGGCCCGATAAGCTGGCGGAAGGCGAGCCGTCAAGACTAACTGTCCGGCTCGCTCCAAACAGTCCGCCACTCCCCAATCCAAAGTCGAAGAGCACCCAGGCCAGCTGCCACCCCGACCGGCCAGCCGACGACCCATCCCCACATCCAAAGCGAAGCGCCGAACGCAACTCGATCCAGCAAAATTGCTGTCCCACCCATCACTGAGGGCATGATCAGGCCCACGGAAACTAGGTGGGGT
>JAJYWM010000055.1 GCA_021791455.1 bacterium
TCTTGAAGTCAATGACCTCAGCTAATAGGTACTATCGACTGCCGCCCGATGCGCAACTTGCAGTTGACCTCAGGAAACCACACCCTGATCTCAGGTCATCCCATTGAGTCCGGAAAGTCCCGCTAGGCGGGCCAGGCCCGGTCACCCACCGCAAGGCTGTGGACGGCACCTGGAGGCGGCGATCGAGGTGCTCAACAGGCAACACTGGGATGGTTGGGGTGGCCGCGGCGTCCACGGTTCGCGCCGTGCTGGAGCGCAGCCTCTACCGCTCCTACGCCGTCGATGAGCTCCGAGCGTCACCCGGTTCGGTGATCGAGTTGTCTTGCCGTTGCCCGCGTGAAGTTTCCGCGGCCCGCTACCGCGTGCGGGGCGCCAGTCGCCATGTCGGCCATTTAGACCAGGTGCTCAGCGCTGATGAGCTGTGGCTCCAGGTCAGCGAGCCGGTTGCTGGCGGTTGGCCAGTGATCGAGATTGACACCAACGCTGCTGTCGATCTCCCGGGGATCGCCCACTTGATCCGGCGTTCCATGTAGCCCTGAAGCAGTGCCCGACTCGCCGGGTGTCTCGCCGCATGACGAGCCCGCTGCGAACTCTTAGGACACCGACGTCGCATGCATGACTCAGGTGATCACGGTGAGGTGCCCTTCGATGACGAAACGTGTCAGCCCGTTGACGGAGCGGGTCCCCTGCATTTCGCTGATTGCCCTGATTGCGGCCTCTCCGGCTGAGAGGCGCTGTTCCACGCCATCGGCCCCGGACACTACGGCGTTGCCTTCAACAACCGCGAGGACCTGTCGGCCAGTCACTTCATGTCGACCGATGACGCCCCCGGAGTCCAACGGACACAGGCGAGGAAGCCCTGCTCACTTCTGAGCATGGGAACGACGCTGAAGCCGCAGCTCCCATGGTCGGTTACCACCTTGGCGACTTCCGGGACAACCGCGACGACCTTCACCAGGGGAGCCTATCTCTCGTGCCACTCGAGCTAGGCCCAATAGACGCGAAGATCTAATGGAACGTCGCTCCGAGGGCCGGCTGCTGCCGCTCGGAGTGGCCGGAGAGGGGCAGGATCGGCCGCTGGCGGTACCCGAGCGGGCCCGCTTGGACACCGGCAGGGCCAACTGGGGCGCGCGGGCTCACACACCGGGGTCTTTCGGCCCGGCGAGCTGTTTGGGGGATGGCCTTACCGGAGGGGTCTGGCGCAGCGCTATGACGGGAAGGTCGGCTACTGGAGGGCCGGGTCGAGTCGGAAAGACACCTGCAGCCAGGGGGTCCAGGCCAAGATGCGCCATGTAAGGACCCGAGCGTCCTTCACGATTTGACGCGGGATCTCGATGAGGGCCTGTCGGAAGGTCCGGAACTCCATTCCGGCCAAGCGCTTGCGCTCGGCATTGTGGCGCCGAGCCTGGCGGCGGAGACCGGCAGGTAGAGGACGCACCAAGCCTTCAGCGTCCAGGCCAAGGACGCCCTCACCACTCAGCGGCCGCCCTCTCTCGGTCATCTGCCTTCCGCCTGATTGACCCGCTCATCATGCCAACCAGTTGTCCACCGAAATCGTGGACCTGATCGGGCGAGTAAGAGGTACACTAACACTTTTGGTCTCAAAATTGCACTTCCATCTCCCAATTGGACAGAGGGCGCGAAGGGGTAAGGTGCGCCCGTGCGTCATGGTCCGAACCCTACCCCTTGAGACGACGACGGACTTGATTGCCGTGGGGACCGGATCGCAGCGACGTCATATGGTGCGCGATTTGGGTGCGGTGGCCATGGCATCGATGATTGCCACGAGCGTGCTCTCGGCATGTGGGCCTGTAGTCTCTCATACACCAACGCGAGTGCGCGTCCAAGTCCGACCTAGGGAATCCCTTGTAGATCAGCCACTATCTGTCGTCATCACGGGTTTGCGTGCTGGTCAGGACGTCAGAGTCGCCGTTACCTCGGTGGATGCGGACGGAGTGCAATGGGCTTCGAATGCGCGATTTCGCTGCGTGACCCGAGGAACGGTGGACCTAGCTACCAGCCCATCGCTTGGAGGCAGTTACATCGGTCTTGATCCCATGGGAATTATTTCAGCGATGACGCCTGTTGGCCACCGGGCGACGGCATACTTCTGGGGGTTCAAGGAGAATCTGTTTCGACTGACGGTCTATGTAGGCGGCCGCGCCGTAGCAGTCACCTCGTTCGAGCGGCGAGCCGTCGCACTCGGGGTTACCATTCACGCCGAGACACTGGCTGCGGAGGGGTTCATCGGTCAGTATTGGGCACCCCCGAAGAGTCGCTCGCGCGGCACGGCGGTCATCGAGTTCGGAGGGTCAGAGGGCGGACTCGACGGGCAACTACTCGGAGCGGCTCTCGCATCGATAGGCTACCCCACCTTGGACGTCGCCTACTTTGGCGAGCCGGGGCTACCCCGTACGCTGTCACACATCCCGCTGGAGTACTTCGCCGGAGCTGTCAAGTGGCTTGGTGCGCAACCGGGGGTGAGTCATCAGAAGATTTTTGTACTCGGTGGCTCGCGCGGAAGCGAGGCGGCGCTATTGCTCGGCGTGTACTACCCTGCGCTGGTTCACGGCGTGATCGCCGTTTCCCCAAGCAACGTGGCTCTGTGCTCCTATCCGTCCTGCAGTGGCCCAGCCTGGACCCTTCATGGAAGAGCCCTTCCGTATACGACCCAGTTCAATGACCCCGCTCCCACAGACAATCCCCAGGCGGTGATCCCGGTCCAAAACATCAAGGGGCCGATTTTCCTAGCCTGTGGGGGCGACGACCGCGTTTGGGACTCGTGCGCCTATGCCCGAGCGATTATGGCACGCCTTTCGGCTCGCCACAATGCGTACACGCATGTGCTCTATTCCTACCCCACGGCTGGGCATGGGATTGATACCCTGGTTCCCTATGAACCCGTGAGAGTAACTGCAGGGACTGAAGATCTTCTTGGGGCGGCCTCGCAATCCAACCAGATTGCAGAAGCTGAATTGTGGCCCCACGTACTCTCCTTTCTGGCCGCCTAAGCGGTGTGCATCGCGCGTTCTGACCGCGTCGCAACAACCGTCCGAAATTAGAATCAGCGAATGCCTCACCGCGAGCATTCATTTCAGAACGACGGCCGCTGTCCACAATGCGGCTTCGGTCCAACATCAGAATGCAATCTGCGTCTATCACTGTGGAGAGGCGATGGGCTATCACCAGATTGGTGCAAGATCCCATAGGTCGGCGCAATGATCCGCGTATCTCGGCCGCCCTCTCCGCATCGACCCCACTTCTCGCTTCATCCAACCTCAGCACCTTCGGACTCCTTCGAGCGGCCCGGGCTAGTGCCAACAGCTGCCGCTTGAGTAACTGACCCGCCTTCCTGGAAGAAATTTCCACTGGCTTGACAAATCCTCGCCTGCCGGCTCTTAACTGCAGAGGCAATGGAGTTCCCGGACTGCCGTATCCTCTGGAATCGGGACCACCCGCAGCTGGGGCGAGCCGTCATCTCGGGGCTCCGGAGCGCCAAGGTGGGGTTGCTGACGTGTGGTGTAGTGGTGATGGGCCTGGCTGGGTGCGGGGCGACCTCGGGCGCTCCGCCAACCGTCGTCTGCGGCCGCGTCCTTAGCCGGTCGGAGGCTGGCATTGAGGTCTACACCATCTGGGGTCGAGGCGCTCATGGGGTCGTCCGATACCCCACGGTGGGCAATGTTATGTATGTGCAAGTAGCCAGGGGCTGCTCAACCGGTAGTGAGGTGCAAATTCGGCCTGCCGGACTTCTGCGCGTTGTAAAGTCGGTTCGGGCTCGAGATGGACGCTTCGTCGTGGTGGTCGTGAAGCAAGTCCGTCCGGGCTTGGCCACGATCACAGCGACGCACGGCGGGCGCAAGATTGGCGCGATCAGAGTCGAGCTGCTACCGGAGCCTCCGCCCCCGTCTCCATAGGGGCCTTAGGCTCGCCCAGCTGCCCTGGAGGATCTGCCCAAGAGTGGGCTGAACGTGGATGGGTGGATCTGCGCCTCCGCCGCCAACCGCCCCGCACTCCAACGCTTCGGTCAAGAGGTGCCCCTACCCACCTGGCCGACTCAAGCGTGTCATCAGCCGGGTCATCACCGCGAACGGCAGGGGGAAGCAGTGGGGGAGTGAAGGGATGGCACGGAGAGCGTGGGGGTCAGCGGCATACGAACACCAGGGAGAGGGTGCTGACTCGGGATCTCCTCCTAGGGCCTTCGATGGGTGCCGTAAGCCGGGCCCGGCGTAGCCCGATGGGTATTGCTGGTCGGAGTGGCCCAGCACGGGAGCGGAGCGTCCGGCGAGTCCCGGGATGGCGTCGCCGTAGACAGATGGGAAGGTGCCGTGGACGCCTTCCCTTCCCATCGACACCTAGGGTGGTCGCTGTAGGCTGGTGGGGGGGCAGGTTGTCGGCGGTCGCCGAACGGACATAGAGTCTGGATATGAAGGGCAGAGTCGGACGCCGAGGCAATCACGAGGGCAGTATTTCAAAGCGCCAAGACGGGCGCTGGCTCGCCCAAGTAAGCCTACCGGACGGCAGGCGGAGGTCAGCCTACGCCCGCACTCGCGACGCGGCGGCTCTGGCTCTGCAGAGGCTCCAGCGCGAGGCCGCGTCAGGGTTGCCAGCTCCGCCAGAGCGTCTCACCGTGGGAACCTTCTGCAGCCAGTGGCTGGAGCAAGTCACTCCACGGCCGCGCGAGAGTACGGCCCGAAGGTACCGTCAGCTGGTCACCCTCCAGATCCTCCCGACTTGGGGGCGCACTCGGCTTCGCAGCCTGTCGCCTCAGGAGGTCGAAGTCGGACTGGCGGCCCTCCGCGCCGCTGGGATGTCCCCTAGAACGTGTGCGCACGTGCGCGCAGTCATGCGAGCGGCTCTGCACGATGGCCAGCGGTGGGGCCTCTTAGCCAGCAACAGCGCCGCCCTCGCGTCGGCGCCTCGAGTCTCTCACACGGCTCCTCGCGTTCTAACCCCATCGGAGGCACACGCTGTCCTGGGAGCACTGGAGGACGCCTCCCTGCACCGCCTGGCGTTGCTCGCGATTCACACCGGCCTACGGCAAGGTGAGCTGCTCGGCCTGCGGTGGCAGGATGTCGACTTGCACCATCGAGAGCTGCATGTCACCCAGTCCCTCCAGCGGATCGAGGGCGAGTACCGGCTGGTGGAAGTCAAGTCAACCAGCTCTCGACGGACCATCCCGCTCACCGGGGCGGCCGCAGTCGCGCTTAGAGAGGAGCGAGACTCTCAAGCTCACGCCCGGGCTTCCGCTGGTGCGCGGTGGCTGGAGCCTCTTCCAGATTTGGTATTCACGACCCGGTTGGGACGACCGCGCAATGGCACGGCGATCACGCACAGCCTCGAGACATCACTGGAGCGGTCTTCCATTCCAGTGATCCGCTGGCACCACCTCAGGCACGCCTACGCGGGCCTGATGCTGGGTTCGGGCGCGGACCTTGCGACCGTCAGCCACCTTCTGGGGCATACGAGCGTGGCTCTTACCGCCAGCACTTACGCGGGACTGCTGCCGAGTCTCAAGCGCCAGGCCGCAGAGCAGCTCGGACATCTACTTGATCCGCCCGAGGGTACGCTCGAGAGCGTCACTGAGGTTGCACCTGCCCCTCGAGCTGAACCATCTCTATAGGGCGCGCCGACCAGACCTGGAATTTGACACCGGCCGTCTATAGCTGCATCATGGCGACGTCCCGTGAGCGACAACTGTCGCGCTCGCGGTGACGATGAACGGGCCCCGATTCGGTATCGGAAGGAGTCGGAGTGTCGTTCTTTGACGAGGAGCATCTGCCAACATCGGCTCAGATTCCCCGCCGCGGGGCGCGTCCTCCTTGGGCGGGCCCACCGGACAACGTGCTTCCGGCTCCCTTCGGAGACCGATTGCTCATGGGCCAGTCCGAGCAGGCCGCCGTCGCCGTCTTCGGCGCCCAAGCTTGCGCCACAGGCTTCGGAGTCGACATAGTTGCCAAGTGGCGACAGCCCGGCCGCCCGGAGCCAGTCAGGCACGGCCTCTATTTCGATCCGCGGCGCGGCCCCGACGCGCTCCGGTTCGAGATCCACTTCGCGGATGGGCGTGTCGCCCGAGGCGCCAATCCGGGGGAGGATCCATCTGATCCAGACCCGCGATTTCCCCGACTGAGTCCCCAGCATGGCTTTGGGAGCAACGGCCAGTGGGTGCAACACATGTGGGTCTGGCCGCTACCGCCACCTGGCCCGATCACCTTTGTCTGCGCTTGGCCGGTCCTGGGAATTTCGGAGACCCAGGCTATCGTAGATGCTGACGCAATCCTCGCAGCTGCTGCGGGCGCCACTCCACTCTGGCCGGACGATGCCGGAGGCATAGGCTTCGCTGCCTCTAGGGTCTCGCCTCAGGTCCGGCCCGAGTGGGTCGGGCCGCCCGACAATGTCATCCCGGGCGCCTTACCACTGGAACTGCTCTTGGCTGCCTCGGAAACTGCGGTCGTTGCTCTGCGGGGCAGGGCTGCCTATCCGACCGGCTTTGAATTTGACTTGGTCGCCCGGGTGAAGGCTCTGCCCTCGGCGGAGGAACCCAACACGAGTCAATTCCTGGTCGTTTCCCCAGAGGAGATCACCAACGGCAAACTCCCGCCGCGCTTCCTCAGGTTCGGTCTTGAGTTCTCCGATGGACGCAAGGTGACCAACCTGCCAGGGGCCGGGCCTGGACCTATCGCGGATCCCGGGAGGTTTTGTCAAGACCTGTGGAAATGCCTTCCAGCGGGTCAGCTGAGATTTACGCGGCTGTGCCCTCCGTGGC
>JAJYWM010000013.1 GCA_021791455.1 bacterium
TACCGTGCCGTGTTCGGACGTGCCCCTCGATTCCGGCACCAGGGGCTGCTCAGCCGCCTGCCGCTGCGGGAGTGGCGCAACCACCAGGACCCCCGGGCCTTCCCGCGCAACTCCCTGGAGGTATCCCTCGACCTCCCGGGCGGCCCGGTCGCCATCCACACCGTCCACCTAACCGCCGCCTTCCAGCGCCGTGGACGGGCGGAGCCGGACCGCCTACGCGAACTGGGAGCGGTGCGCGAGCAGGCCAGCGGGGGCAACCCCGACCGCCACCTGATCCTGGGCGACTTCAACTCCCTTGCGCCCGGGGAGCGAGTCGATGCGGCGGGATTCCTCTCGCTGCTGTCCGATTGGCGCCGGTCCGGAGCGTTGGAAAGGTACGGGACCCTCGGACCGGTGCCGACCCGGCGCCAGGCGGCGGTGGGGGCTGGCGGGGGGACGGATCTGGACCTCTCGCCGGTGGCCAGGGAGGGGATGCCGCGCCTCCCCTGGGTGCTGCAGCCGCTGGTCGAGTTCGTGCCCAAAGGGGAGGCCACTGACCTTGTGGTGGGTGCCATGATGCCCCGGGAGGTGGTGAGCGAGATGCTCGCCGCCGGGTATGTCGACTGCCTGCGCCGACTGCATCCCACGGGTGATGAGTTCACCTGTCCCACGTACCACCCAGCGGTGCGCATCGACTATCTATTCGCGACCCCCGTCCTAGCCGACCGGCTCGTCGCCTGCGAGGTGGTTGGCAGGCAGGGTCCGTTAGCCGAGGTGGCGCGGCGGGCCAGCGACCACTTCCCATTGGTGGCGGAGTTTCTCCTCGAGCCCGACTGAGCCGTAGCGGGGGGCTGAGGGCTTGACTGCAGCTTCGGGAGCCTCCGATCATTCCACATATACTCGGCTGATGGAATCCCGTGATCAGGCAGCGCCGCTGCCCCGGGCGGACTACGCCCTCCTGGGTCGTTCCGGGACCGAGCCGGCGGCGCTTCCCGACACCGACCCCAGGGTCTCCGTGGTTCTCGGACCCACCGCCTTCCCCACACCCTTCGGCACGACCCCCGACCTGGAGTTCCTCACCCTTCGGACCGACTCGGGCGAGCTCCGCCGCCTGATCTTCGTCCGTCCGGCGCCGACGCCAGCTCCTGCCCTTGAGGCCGGGCTGCCGGGCAGGGAGCACCGGAGTCTAGCCCTCTTCTGGGCGCTGCGGGAAGCTGGGGTCGTGCGAGTCGTGGCCGAGTCCGGTGCCGCCAGCATCACCCAGCATTTCCACCCCCGCGATCTGGTCATACCCCATGACTTCATCGACTTCACCCCGCAGCGGTCGGGATGGCTGTCTCCGGGCCGCCCGGTGTCGATGCGGGAACCGTTTTGCCCTGACATCCGCGAAGTGCTCTGGCAGCGGTCGCGGCGCTTCGCCGCCGAGAAGGCGACCCGCGCCTTCAACCGCGCCATCCACGCCTCGGTGGAGGGACCCCGGGCCGAGACGGCTGCCGAGGTAGCGGCGCTGGCGCGCCTTGGCGGCGACGTGATCAGCCACGGGGTCACTCCCGATGTCTATCTAGCCCGGGAGATCGGCGCCTGCTTCGGGACCGTGGAGATGGTCTTGAACTACGCTGAGGGCGTCCGACCAGAGTGGGACTTCGAGCTGCTGCGGGCCATCATCCGCGAGGGGGCCGAGGAGCTGGGCAAGGTGGCTCTGGACGCGCTGGCGGCGCTGCCGGAGGAGAGGACCTGTCTCTGCGCCGCCGGCCCCTCCACGCCTGAGGGCAGCACGGCCGAAGGTCTGCTCAGCGCATGACGGTGGAGGCGGTGGAGGAAGTTCTGCCGACAGCGGGCCGGCCTGAGGCCCCTGCTGTCCGGGCGATGTTCGGCGGCATCGCTGGCCGATATGACCTGCTCAACGCGGTTCTCAGCCTGGGCGAGGACCGCCGGTGGCGGAGGCGGGCGGCGCAGCTGACGCGGCTGCGGGCGGGAGGGCGGGCCCTGGATGTGTGCAGCGGCACCGGTGCTCTGGCACGCCTGCTCTGGCGCCGGGTGGGCCCGTCAGGCTCGGTGCTCGGTGTGGACATCACGGAGGAGATGCTTTCTTTGGCTGCCCGGGCGGTCCCGGAGGTGGAGTTCCGGGTCGGGGACGCCCTGGAGCTGCCCGTACCTGAGCGGGACTTCGACGCCGTGACCATGGCCTTTGGGCTGCGCAACATTGCCGATCATCAGAGGGCACTGCGAGAGGTCTGGCGGGTCCTGCGCCCCGGGGGGCGGGCGGTGATCCTGGAGTTCAGCTCGCCTCGGGCGCTGATGCGACCCCTTTATCGCGAGTACAGCCAGCTGGTGATCCCCAAGGTGGCGAGGCTCCTTCTGGGACGCACGGGGGCGTACCGCTATCTCACCTCCTCCATCTCCGCCTTTCCCGGGCCGGAGGTGGTCGCAGGCTGGCTGCGGGACGCGGGCTTCGAGAGGGTGAGCTACCAGCGCATGACACTGGGGATCGTGGCCCTCCACATAGGGCGCCGCCCGGCCTGAGCCACCCGCCCGCTCTCTTAGCGACTAAGTGAGTTAGAGTTGGGCGCGACAGCCATGGGGAGAAGCGTCAGTTGATTCGCGCGCTGGTGATGGCCGCCGGACCTGAGCTGGAGGCCATGGAGCCCTGGCTCTCCTACCTCCGTGAGACGAAGGAGGTGGAGACCAGGGTGATTGGCAGCCCCGAGGAGCTGGCCTCTCTCGAGAGGGCCGATGTGGTCGTGGCCCACGACCCGTCCGGAGCCTTGGGGGGGGCCGCGGAGGCCGGCATCGCCGACTTCCTCACCTCCGGCGGAGGGCTGGTTTCCCTGCACTGCACCAGCGCCAACTGGGGCCGGGGGCCACGACTCGGCCCTTTGATCGGCGCGGCGGCCGACCGGCTTCCAGCCGGTGAACTGGTGGTCGACGTCGAGCGTTCGGATCACGACATCACCCGGAGGTCTCCGACCTCGTTCACAGTCCTCGACTCCGGATTCACGGTCGAGGACGCTGGGGCGAACGGTGCGGAGGCCGAGGTTCTGCTGAGCACGACCTGGAGGTCGGGGCGGAGACCTCTCGCCACGGTCCGCCGTGCCGGTTCCGGCCGTTTCGTGCACTTCGGGCTGGGTGGCGCGGCCTCCACCTTTCAGTCACCCTCGGTCCAGGATCTGCTCTACCGGGGAGTGCGTCACGCCGCCGGCCGGTCCGAGGGCTCGCCGGTGGGGGTCGGGCTGGTGGGTTTCGGGGCTATCGGTCCCGAACACCTGTCGGCGATCTCGACCGTCCCAGGCCTGAGTGTGGCGGCGGTCGCCGACCACTCCCCGGAGCGGTTGAAAGCAGCCATCGCGCTGGCCCCCGAGGCGGCCTCGGCCGATGGCCTGGACGAGCTGCTGGATAGCCCCGCGGTAGGCGCAGTGGTGATCTCCACTCCGCCGAACACCCACTTCGCCCTGGCGCGGCGCGCCCTGGAGGCCGGCCGCCACGTGATCGTGGAGAAGCCCTTCTGTCTCACCGTGGCGGAGGCGGATCAGCTCCTGGAGGCCGCAGCGGGCGCGCAGCGTACCCTCACCGTCTACCAGAGTCGTCGCTGGGATCCGGACTTCATGGCCCTTCGAGAGCTGGTGGAGACAGGCCAGCTGGGGAGGGTATTCCACCTTGAGGCCTTTGTCGGCGGCTTCGAGCACCCCTGCCATTTCTGGCACTCCGATTCCAGGGTGAGCGGGGGCGTGATCTTTGACTGGGGCGCGCACTACCTCGACTGGATCCTGCAACTGCTCCCGGGGCGGGTGGTCGAGGTGAGCGCCTCGAGCCAGAAGCTGATCTGGCTGGACGTGACCAACGAGGACCATTTCGTGCTCAGGATGACCTTCGAAGACGGGGCCAGCGCTGACTTCATCCACTCCGATATCGCCGCTGCTCGGAAGCCGAAGTGGTACCTCCTGGGTACCGAGGGGGCGGCGGTCGGGCTCTGGCGAGAGGAGAGCCGGCTGGTGGCCACCCCGACCGGGGTCACCGAGGTCCAGGTGCCGGTCGCCGATCTGCCCTGCGAGCTCCATCTCCTGCGGCCGGGACCGGCCGGCCGCAGTCACGACCAGAGGGTGGCCCTTCCCTCCGCCCCGCCCCAGGCCTTCTATCGGAACTTGGCGGGCCACCTGCTGGCCCGGGAGCCGCTGGCGGTCACACCGGAGGCGGCGCGACGCAACATCGCCATCATGGAGGCGGCGACGCGCGCCACCAGAAACGGTCCGCAGCGGGTCAGGATCTGAGCGTACCGCTCCGCTGGGGGGTCTTGGGCGCGGCCCGGATCGCCCGGGCCGCGGTCGTGCCGGCGATCCGGGCCGCGGGCGGGGAGGTGGTCGCCGTCGGCAGCCGTGACCCGGAGCGCGCCGAGAAGATGGCCCGGGAGCTGGGGATCCCGCAGGCCTATCCAACCTACGAGGCCGTCCTGGAGTCCCCCTTGGACTGCATCTACCTGCCGCTGCCCAACTCCCTGCACCTGGAATGGGCGGTGCGGGCCCTGGCAGCTGGGAAGCACGTCCTGTGCGAGAAGCCGCTGGCACTCAGCGCGGATGAGGCGCTGGCCATGGACCGGGCGGCGCGCCGCCACGGTGGTGTCCTGGCTGAAGCGTTGATGTACCGCTATCACCCTCGCTGGGAGGAGGCTCTCCGCCTTCTCCGCTCAGGGGTTATCGGGGAGCCGCGGCACGTGGCGGGCAGCTTCGCCTTCCCGCTGGTGCCCGGGGACGACTACCGTTGGCACGCCGAGTCGGGCGGCGGCGCGCTCTACGACGTGGGCACCTACCTGATCAGTGCCAGCCGGCAGGTTTTCGGGGTGGAGCCGCTCCGCGTTCTGGCCCGGGCCCGACTCCGCGAGGGCGTGGATGTCCGCTGCGATCTGCTGCTGGACTTCGGGGAGCTGGGGGCGGCGGCCCTGGGCTGTGGCTTCGACCGCGGGGAGAGCCAGTGGCTCCGTGTGGAGGGAGCGGACGGCGCCCTGCGCATCCCACTGCCCTTCACCGCCTGGACGGGGCAGCAGGTACCGCTCTACCTGGAGCGCTCGCCGGCTGGCCCCGGGAAGCGGATCGAGACTTCCGCGGCAGACCCCTACCGGGAGATGGCGGACCACTTCATGCGGACGGTCAGGACCCGGGGGCAGCCGCGCACCTCGGCCCGGGAGGCCTCCGCCAACCTGGCGGTACTGGACGCCTGCCGGAGCAGCATGGAGAGCGGAGCGGCGGCTCTTGTGGTCATGCCGCCAGGGTGACCGTGCAATCCGGCGTTAAGATCCGGACCCGAACCCCGCCCGGATAGGCGCCGGCGAGCTGGGCGCAACCACCAAGGAGGTGCGGCGAGGGCAGGCTGGCGGGCCAGGCGACATCGGCCACGGCCGGGCTGGAGACCTCGGCGAACCTCGCCGCGAGTACGCGCCGCGAGGCGGAGTAGGCCATGGACAGGAGCCGACCTGGGGCGGCTTGTACGTACGGCTGGGAGAGGGTGTCCAGCCAGGCGCGGTCGACCGGCCCAGTTCCGGTGCGCACCCCCCACCCGGCCGGATCGTCCCACTGCCACCAGGCCCAACCGGTCCGGTACTGGTCGGAGAGAGCGATCTCGGTTAGCGCCCAGGAGGTGGCCCCGGGGAGTTGATGGTCGATCCCCAGCTCTCCGGTCCAGTAGGCGGCTGGTATCTGGGCGGCCTCGGAGATGCCCTGGGTTAGTTCGGATCGAAGCGGCGCGGATTGGCCGTGAAACGACCCGCCGATGAGGCTGCCCGCGTACAGGTGGGTGGAGAAGACGAGGTCGGGGGCGCGCAGGGGGTCCACCCGGGTGGGCAGGTCCCCGAAGAGGTCACCCTCGATGATGAAGAGGTGGTTGGGGTCTACCTGGGCGATCTCCCGGACCCCGGCGGCGTAGAAGGGAAACAGAATCCGGGGCGCGAAGATGCCTGGTGGCACCGGCAGGGGGTGGGGCTCGTTGTACAGGTCGAACCCGGCTACGGCGGAGTCGCCGGCCAGCGGCCTCGCCAGCTCCCGCCAAGCCTGCCAGTAGAGACGCTGCCAGTTGGGGTACAGCCAGAAGAATGCCAGGTCGGCGTTCACCGCCGGGGAGAGGTGGCGCTGCCAGGCGGCGGGCACCACGGGGAAGTGCCAGTCGGGGAGAGCCGGGAGGGTCAGCCAGCTGGGCGCCCCGCTCCCGCCGAAAGCCACCCCGAAGTCCTCAGTGTGCAGGTCGAGGACCGTGTACAGTCCAGCCCGGGCGCACAGGTCCACCATCGCCTCCACCTTCCGCAGGTAGCTCTGGCTGAACCTCCCCGGCCGCGGCTCCAGAAGGGACCAGGACACCGGGATCCGGACCACGTCAAACCCCTGAGCGCGCATCAGGAGGGCGTCCCGCAGGGTGAGGGGAGGAGGCAGTGGCGATCGCCCGCTTTGCAGCAGGGCGTCGTCGTTGAAGCCCCGCAGGATCACCGACTCCCCCCGGCTGTTGGTGATCTGGCCGCCGTGGACACTGAGCCAGGGGAGGTTGCCCGCGGGCGGCCGTTTCGGCTGGAAGGAGGCCGCCAGAGTCGGGAGCGGGGAGAGGACGATCGCGCCCAGGGCAACGACCGCGAGCACCAGCCACAGAGCGGCGCTGATCCCGCCCGCTCTCGCCCTTCCTGGGCCGACGGGCGGGGATGGCCTGGCTGACGTGGCTACTCCGAGCCCACTCCGGAGTGGGCCGGGCCCTGGAAGGCGATGACGGCGGTCAGGAAGCGTCCGCTCCGAGCGTC
>JAJYWM010000448.1:0-359 GCA_021791455.1 bacterium
CCGCAGGTAGGGCACGAAGGGCCCCAGCCGATCCGGCGCGGCTGAGCGCCGCACGCCTGCCTCCTGATCGCCGTTCAGGTACGCGCGCACCGTCTTGCGGTCTCTACCCAGGTGCCTGGCGATGGCCGACACGGACCACCCCCGTTGCCTCAATGCACTCGCTTCCACGTCTTCTCCCCGTGTGATCATGGGATGGGACTCCTCTGGCTGACTGGCTACAACACCGTCAGCTTGGGGGGTCCCATCCCGTCTTGAACCTCGTCTGAGCTGGCCCTCGGGCCAGCTCAGGGGTGGGGAATTTCAGTGATCAGGTCTGGGGAGTTTCAGATGATCCTCAGCACATCAAGCCCTTACTCAGA
>JAJYWM010000448.1:369-6733 GCA_021791455.1 bacterium
AACTGACCCGTCTTCCTGGAAGGAATTTCCACAGGGCTTGACAAATCCTCCACCCAGGAGCTGGAGAGGTCATAGCAGACCATCGCCCCCTCACCCAGGTGCTGGGCCACCAGGGCTGACTCGATGGCTTCCTTGCGCCCATAGAGCCAGTCCAAGGCGCGGTAGGCACGGTCGGTGTGGGAGCCGGCCAAGCCCAGGTCGACCCCCATCGAGCTGTCCTGCCACCAACTGCTGTAGGCGGCCTTGGAGGCTGGCTCCACCACCTGCGAGACGATGAGTGCCAGAGCGTCATCCCGCTCGGGGCAGGCGGGCCCCAGGATGTTGGTCAGACCGATCCTCTGGCTGAGGCCCCATACCGCTGCGACTGCCCCATGGGGCAGGGAACGGGTGATATCGAACTGGGAGTCGAAGGGGACGAGGGTCTGGCCCTTCAGCACGGCCCGGATGGCGTCGATGGCGGCTTCGGGGAGATGGGAGAGATTGGCCAGGGTCTCGTTCTTGACCTTGCCGTTCTCGCGGTAGGAGCGGCGGAGCAGGTGAGCGGTGTAAACCCGGTCTTTGTACTGGCGACGGGTAGTGGAGACATGCACCGCATCCGACTTCCGAGGCACGGAACTATCTTCGCACAGTCAAGTGACAATGTCAAGACCTTTAGTGTCTACCACATCACTCCTTGCGAACTCCCGAAGTCAGCCCTGCTCCCCAATTCGATCTCCCCCCTCCCGTAACTTCCGTTTAGATGAGGCCGACCGGACCGCGTTGGAGAAACAGGCCGACGAGCTCCAGATCCGTCCCGGCACGCTGGCCCGCATCCTGGTGCATGCTGCGCTGACTGCCGACATGCTCAATGCGAGCAGTGAGGACGCTCGAACCGCGCTCGATCGCCTGGTGCGACGGTCCCGGCAGCGAACACCGGCTGACGCTGTGCGCTTGGTAGCCGACGGTCGCGTTGGGCTAGAACCGCACAGGCGAGCGTAATCGTAGATGCTATCGTCGTCATCGCCTCGGTCGTGGCCGACGAGCGCCAAGATGCCGTCAGGACTCGCTTGGAAGACTGGTTGAAGGTCGGCGAGCGTTTACATGCTCCGGCGGTGTTGCCATACGAGGTCGCCAATGTTCTCGCCCGATTGGTGTTTGATGGGGCGCTACGGATCAGCGAGGTGACGGACATCTGGAGCGCCCTTGCGGCTTGAGGGACGGGTGCGTTCGATGTACCGCTGGAGTGGACGGGCCAACTCCGGTCGGATCGGCACGTGACGGTCCCGGTCCCCTTTGCCGCGAACCAGGAGGAACGAACCGCGGGCGCGAACCAGGAGGTCGTCGCAGTGCAGGCCGACCAGTTCGCCGACCCGAATGCCCGTATCGGCCAGAACCCGCACCAGTAGGCGGTCGCGCTCAGTGGAAGCCAGCTGCTCAAGACGCTCGATATCAGTCCGCTCCAGAATCAGGCGCAGGTTCTTGGGCCGGGAGGGAAGGGGGGCGGCGGCGCGGTCCGGGACTGGCTCGCCTTCTTGCCGCCCCCAGCGGAAACATTTATTGACCGCCCGGAGGTAGCTGTGCACGGTGTAGAGGGTGAGCGGTCCCCGGCCCTGAACCCGCTCGGGGTCAAGTGGTTCGGCGGCGAGGACCTCCAACGCACGCGGCGTCACAGACTCGAGCCGGTCCGGGCCGGTTCGAGCGGCCCAGGGCATAAACACGCTTCGGAGCGGACAGGCCTAAGCGGACTCCACGGTCTTGGAGGCCAATCCCCGGGCACGGCACGAGCGTAGGCAGTCTTCGACCAGCCGCCCGAGGGGATCCGAGGGGGGCTCTGGCGAGACCTCGAGATGCCGTACCGTCCTAGTACGGGTGGTCCGTGAGATCGGGGTCGTGAGCTTCCCTCACACAATTCGGGTTTAATGAACCCACAGTCTTGCCGGATTTGCAGGGAGTCCAAGACTGCTTGAGGCTCCTGTCAAGCTGCACAAAACCCGCTTAAAATCGGGCTCTGGTTGATGATGGTCGGGGAGACAGGACTCGAACCTGCGACCCCCAGTCCCCCAGACTGGTGCGCTAACCACCTGCGCTACTCCCCGACGTAGGAGTCTGAGCATACCAGCCGAGTAGAATCGAAGCAGGTTCGGCAACAACGGGAGAGTGGAAATGCCGTGGATGCGTCGGTGCGCCAACTGCGACCGCGAGTTCCCGATTTACCGCCTCTCAGCCGTCCTCCTGGATGGCGAGATCAGCTCCCTATGTCCCGGGTGCATGCAGTCCGAGCATGACCGGATCCAGGTCCCGTACGCTCCCCAGGCACCGGGGGCTGCCCAGACGAGCACTTCCCGCACCTCCTGGTGACGCAGGCCGTCACCTTCGTTGACCGCCTGCGTGAGCGCGCCCATAGGCTGGGTGGAAGCCTCTGCGTAGGGATCGATCCCGTACTGGCCGAGATCCCAGGCCATCTTGAACGCAGTGCAGCCGGAGTGCGGACCTACTGTCTGGAGTTGGTTGAGGCGGTTGGTCCCTATGTGTGCGCTATCAAGCCTAACGCGGCGTTCTTCGAGGCCCTGGGCGCGGACGGCTGGGGCGTTCTCGAAGAGGTCGTGGCCGCGGGGAAGCGTCGCGCTCTGGTTGTTATGGACGGAAAGAGGGGCGATATAGGTCACACGGCCGAGGCCTATGCCGAAGCCGTGTTCGATCGGATGGGGGCCGACGCCTGCACGGTGAACGGCTATCTGGGCCGGGACGCCGTGCAGCCGTTCCTGGATCGCCCAGAGCGACTGGCTTTCGTCCTCTGCCGCACCAGCAATCCTGGGGCAGGGGATCTTCAGGACCTGGTCCTGGCCGACGCCGCTACTCCCTTGTACCTGGAGGTGGCGCGGCAGGTCGCTCAGTGGTCAGGTGCGAGTCAATGGCCGACAGCTGGCCTTGTGGCCGGCGCCACGTGGCCCACGGAATTGAGCCGCATCCGCCACGTGGCACCCGATCTCCCCATCTTGATTCCTGGGATCGGAGCCCAGGGAGGGGATCTCAAAGCAGCCGTCGCCGCAGCCGTCGGGCGGCAGGGGACCGGCCAGTATCTGATCAACGTCTCCCGGGCGGTCTGCCGAGCGTCCTCGGGGAGGGACTTCGCCGAAGCGGCCGAGCAAGCGGCGAGGACCTACCTCGGAGCCATCTCGGAAGCCGAGGCCGTTTCGCGGGCGATGCACACGGGAGCTGAGCCGAGTACTCTCTAGGGGACTTGCTTCGACTGGCAGCGACCAAGACGGTGGGGCTCTGCGCCGCTGCAGCGGTGGGTCTGGCCGGGTGCGGGCTCACCTCACCTAGCAAGGCGCCGCCTCCGCGGCCGAGCCCCAGCCCAACCGCCACACCCACCCCACTCCCTAGTGCAGTCACGGTGCTGGCGCCTGACGGGGTCAATTTCCGCACCGGGCCATCGGCCACTAGTTCCGTGGTCGGCATCGTGGCCCAGGGGGTGACCCTTCCGGTGCTGGGCCAGAGCGCTGCTGCTGGAGGCTGGTGGGAGGTCAAGGGGAGCACCGCCACGGGGTGGATCACGGCCAATCCAGAGGACACATCCACCGGCTCATTCCAGAGTTACGCAGCGGGTGGGAGCAGTGCCTGGTCGGTGCTGTTCCCCACCAGTTGGAGTTTCGCCCAGACGAGCTCCGGCGCCATCACGTTCACAGCTCCTGGAGGCGAGGTGATCACGGTGGTCCAGGCCGCGACCGTGGCCGCGCTGCCGCCCGGTGCCCCCGCCGGCACTGGGCAGAAGAGCGTGGGCTCCGTGGACGTCTACGGCATAACCACCAGCCTGGTTACCTACTCGACATCGACTGGGTATCTGGCGGCGGTGGCATTCCAGGCGGTGCCTGGCCTCGCCTTCCTGATCACGGATAGGGCACCCGAGGCCACCGCCGCGCAGGACTTCTCAGTCTTCCTCGACACCTTCAAGTTCCCTCTGCCGGCATCGAGTCCGAGCCCTTAGCTCCTGGCTCCAACCGTTTGGATAGCTCTCGATACGCTTCGGTCCGCGCTTGGTCAACGACCTTGGTGTAGCCCTGCATGGTGTTTAGGTTGGCGTGTCCCAGGACCTCCTGGACCAATCTCACGTTGCCCGTTATCGTGAGCAGCTCGGTGGCCGTCGTATGCCTCAGGACGTGCGGAGAGCGTAGCGCCTCGATCCCGGTGCGGCGCCGAAGCCGCCGCACCACATGACGAGCGCCGGCCGCCGTCAGTCGCCTGTTTCCCGCGGCCACAGAGTGGCGGTCGTAGTTCAGGAAGAGCGGAGCCTCCTGGTCCTGCCTCGCCGTAAGGTAGGCCTGAACGGCCGCCATGGCGGCTGGGGTCAGATGCACGACGCGCTCCTTGTCGCCCTTGCCCCTGACCACCAGACGGCCATCTCGAGAGATGTCGCTGCGGTCGAGGGCCAGGGCTTCCGAGATGCGGCAGCCGGTGCTGAGCAGGAAGTGAAGCAGCGCCACGTCGCGCAGTCCCTGCTCGCTGTGACCGGGGTCCAGCCCCAATAGGCTGCGAGCGTCGTCTGTGGTGAGCGGCTTGGGCAGGGGGGCGGAGACGCGGGGGATGTCGATGTGAGCGGCCAGATCGTCATGGAGCCATCCCTCGCGTTCCGCGTAGCGCAGGAAACCCCGCAGTCCCTGCAGGCGACGGGCCCGCGAGCTAAGCGCCAGCCCCAGTTGCCCGAGATGACGCTGGTACGCTCTTACCAGGTCCCGGGAGAGATCCGCCACAGCCTGTGGCGGGTGCTTGAGGCCATCCCAGTAGTCGGCCGCCATCTGCAGGTCCGCCGAGTACGCGCGCAGTGTCTGCGGGCTCCTGGCCCGGTCCACGGCGAGGTATGTCAGGTACTCTTCGCTGGCTTCGCGGATAGCCAACCGACCAGCCTGCAGGCCAGCCGGCCCGGTCAATGCTTGGCGGGCTCAGCAGGCGGCTGGTCCGACTGCCCCAGCCACGGCTTGTGCCCCCAAGGACCGGGGTGCCCGCTCTGCTGTGAGCAGGGCGCTTGTCCCCTGTCATCGGGGTCACCCGCCTGAGGCACCCCGAAGGGCGGGCCCGGGCAGCAGTTCGGCCCCCTCGGCTGGACCCCGGCCGCGCGATGCTGCCAGCACGCCGGCGGATGGCAGTGGCGGTGGGGGGGCGGAGAAGGTGAGGGCGGCGGAGTGGGAGGCGGTGTCGGAGGTGGCGGACTTGGGGACTTGGTCGGAACCGGGGTCGGCTTGGGAGCGGGAGGCTTGGGGCTGGGCGTCACCACAACTGTCGGGGATGCCGTCTTCCTCGAGACGGGCTCGGTTGTGGACGGGACCACGGGTGACGTCGCCACAGCCCTAGGGAGTGTGCTGACCTTGGGCGCTGGCGATGACACCCGAGCCGCCGACGGCGAGGGGAGGAGCAGCTGGGCAGTGGGGGGCGGAGGCAGCTGGGCGGGATATGAACGTGGAGCCACGTTGGCCAAGCCGGTGGGGAAGGTGGCGGTCAGCGTGATGGCGGCGAGGCCGGTCGCTAACGCGGTCGAGGCGGCCCCGCCCACCAGCCAGGGCAGTGTGCCGAACTTCGGGAGGTGGCCGAGCAGCGGAATGCCCAGCAGCCCCCAGCGCCACTGGCGGCTACTGGTGGCCGCCGGAGCCTCCACCAGCGGTGGGGCCATCATGCCGGTGAAAAGCCCCACGGTCTGGGTGACCCGCACCTCCAGCCACTGCTGCAGCGAGGTGGCGGACGGGAAGTCGGCCGCCACCCGCATGCCCAAGTCGATCAGCACCTGCTGGGCCACGAGGGCGGCCATGGTCGCGTCACCCACGCGCGAGACGGCCACCGACTCCAGCCACGGACGCAGGATGGTCTCGGTCACCCCGGGGTCGGACAGTGTCAGCCCTTGGTCGATGGCCTCGTGGGCGGCTGCGACAGCGGGACTCAGATCCTGGCCGTCAATCACCAGCTGCCACTCGTATGCCCCTCCACTCCTGGGATGCTAACCGTAGGTCCGGCGAAGCCGGTGCGACTTGAGTAACAATTCCGTCAGCTCACCCGCTTTGGCATCGTTTCCACGACCCAGTCGATGGCGGCGGTCAATCTCCCCACGTCGGCCGGGTCGACGGCCGGGAACAGCCCCAGTCGCAGCTGGTTTCGACCGAGTTTGCGGTACGACTCGGTGTCCACGATCCCATTCTGGCGCAGAATCGCCGACACCTCCTGGGCCGAGATGGCCCGGTCGAGATCTATAGTCGCCACCACCGGACTGCGGTCCAGAGGGCGCTCCACGAACGGCCTCGCATAAGGACTCCGCTCGGCCCACCGGTAGACCAGCGAAGATGACTGGCGGCAGCGCTCAGCGGCCCAATCGAGACCGCCGCGCTCCAGAATCCAGTCG
>JAJYWM010000394.1 GCA_021791455.1 bacterium
CGTGCGGATGGCCCCATAACCTCGTCCGCACCCGTCCCGTCGACCAGGGATAGCGACGAGGTCATGCAGGTCGCCCTCGAGGAGTCAGCACTCCTGGGTGAGCTCAACGACCTGGAACATGGCCCAGGTGAGGGGCTGCCCCAGATGTCTTCACCCCAGGAGACGGTCTCTCTGCCGCCTCCGCCGTCGATAGTGGCCAACCAGTCCGCCCGTGGGACCGGCTGGGAGCCCAAGGCGACCCTGGACCTCGGTCTGCTGACCGACATCACGGCCTTCAAGCCGGACCCTCCGGGCCCCACCGCGACGCCCTCCCCGGTGACTCCCCCGCAAAGTTCCCGGAACTACCCACCGCCGCTGGAAACCCGCGGGCCCAAGCGCCCGGTCGACTCGGTCGCACCGATCAGGGGAAGCGCGCACGGCGAGGAGGCCCTGCCCAGACGGCGCCCGCCCAGGACAGCGCCGTCGAAGGCTGCACCTGGCAAGTCGTCGCAGGGATCGGCGCCACCGCGGAGCTGGACCAAGACCGCCACCATCGCGATTGCGGCGCTGGCGGTATTCCTCATCGGCTGGAGTCTGCTGCACCACTCCACCAAGCCCACATCACCTGCCCCCAGCCACCACCACGCCATCGTGCCGACCAAGACCAACCCGACGCCGGCACAGCAGCAGAGCCCCACTCCGGCAACGACTCCGGCCGTCACTCTGACGGGAGCTCAGACCTTCGGGGGAACGGGCAGCGGCTACCAGGTCCAGGGGGCACAGTACGGCCTGCACCAGAACAACACCCAGCTATGGGTGGTATTCCAGTTGGTGACAGGCTCGGGCGCGCCCAAGGTCACGACTGGATTCGATGGCACGTCGTCTCTCTATGTGGAGATGGCTGGGGTGACCCCGGGCACGGCTGTGGCACAGCCATTCTCCGGGGTCGTGGTCACCAGCGTCTCTCCCACCCAGATGTCCGGGTTCTCCGGCGCCGTATACCTGCTCAAGCTGAGCCATTCGACCCAGATCGTCAGTGAGTACCTGCTGCCGGGCAGCCCGACCAGCTCGGCCGGGGAAAGAGTGGTTCTGGAGCTGCAGAACTAGGGGTCGCGACCGGCCCTTTGGGTTTTGGCCCAGTCCGGGCGCAGTCGGACGGCATCCCTCTCCCCGTGGCGCTGTAGGCCCCCGACCAGCCGGGTCGTCCTTGACCATGGCCGCCCGGGTGTAACCCTAAATCTCAGTTCAGGCTGTAAAAGGGGGTTTCGACCAAGCGGTTGGCGAGATTGCGCTCCAGTAGGACGGACTCACGGCGCAGCAGGGACAGCTCCAGGCGCAGCCGTTCCATGGGATCGGACTCCTCCAGGAGACGCTGCTTGGCCCGCAACTCGACGACCAGGTGGTTGGCTACGGCCCAGGAGAGCTCAGCGGGCTCCTTCGGCAACTCCGCGAAGCTTGGGACGATGACCCCCATGGAGAGCAGGCTCTGACGGTAGCGTTCAAAGGGGTGCCTCAACTGTGTGGCCGCGAAGAGCCCGCTGGCTCCGGACCTCCGCGATTCCACCAGCTCGACCTCCGCTCTTAGGTACGGCCGCCCCTCCACCCTTCTGACCGCCTGGAAGCGGGTTGCCCCGGCGACAACGAGATTCAGCTTGCCCCGGGGCAGGCGGACCACCCGCTCTATGCGAGCCAGGGTGCCGAGCTCGTACCACGCGGGATCGGTGTCCGTGTCGGAGCCCCGGCGCAAGGCGACCACGCCGAAATGGCTGTCGTTGGCCAGGCAGTCTCGGACCAGAGCCTGGTACCTGGGCTCGAAGATGTGTAGGGGAATCCGCGTCCCGGGGAAGAGGACGACTCCCAGCGGAAATATGGGCACTACCTGCACGGCTGACCAGTATGCCCACCCTGCGCTGGCAACGTCGGCTCTCAGATCCTAGTCAGCGGCCGCATGCCCAGGAGGTCCAGGGCGCGCGCCAGGGTGGCTCGGGTGGCGTCCACGAGCCCGCGGCGCATCCCCCTGACAGCGGGGTCCTCAACCCGGTACAGCCGCTCCGTGTGCTCGTAGAGGTCGTTGAACGCCGTCGCCAGACGGAACGTGTAGCCGGCCAGGACGGAGGGGCTCAGCGAGCTGGCGGCCTCGGCCACGGCACGCGGAAACTCGCCCACCAGTTTGACCAACTCCCTCTCCTCGGGCTGAAGACCAGGCGCCATCTGGGGAGCCGGAATTGGGGCCACCCTCTGCAGCACCCCACACGCTCTCGCGTGGGCGTACTGCAGGTATACACCACTGTCGCCGCTGGTCCGCAGCGCCTCCTCGAAGTCGAATGTGATGATCGAGTTGAGGCCGAAGCGCAGCAGGTAGTAGCGGACAGCGCTGGAGGCGAGCTCGGCCGCTGTCGCCTCGTCCTTGGACTTGGCCCTGACCTGTCGCTCCGCCTCGTCCAGGAGGGCGTCAGCCCCGATCTCGATTCCCTGCCGGCCGCTGAGTGCGTACATGGTCTTGCCCTCGCTGACGTCCACGCCGAGCACTTTTGCGGCGGCCGGCGAGAGCGCCACTACCTCATATGCCAAGTGCTTGAGCGCAGCCGACTGGTCGGCGAACCCGAGGCGGCGCAGAGCCTCCTTGACCACCTTCTGAGGCGCGCTCTGCCGCTGGTCGATTACGTTGACCACCTCCCCCGCCCTGCCGAACTGCCCCGGGTCCAGGCTCGGGTCGCCGGAGTCCGCAGTCGAGGAGGCGGGACCACCCGGGGCCCACATGCGATACTCGAAATCCAGACCAAGGATCCCGAACTTCCACAGGTGGTAGGCGATGTCCTTGGCGGTGTAGGTGGCGATGCCATCGCTCTTGATCAGGACCTTGGCGGCCCCCTGCTCCGGGTCCTCCTCGTCCGCCGCTTGGTCCAGGGGCAAAACCCAGCACCCCGCGAGACTGCCCGACTCCACCCGGCGGATGACGTGGCTCTCCAGGAGGAGGTCCAGAGCGTGCCGCAGAAAGCCCCGCTCGATGATGTCGGACTCCCAGGTCAACAGGTCATAGCTCACTCCAGCCCTGGCCATGGTGCGCAGATGGCAGTCCACGATCCTGCTTGTGAGTTCCTTGGCGGCCCCGGCAATCTCCCCCTCGCGCCCCTCTATCGCTCGCAGGGTGGCCCTGCGCAATTCCACCAGATCGGGCTCGGCCTGGTAGCGGCCGCAGACCTCGACATACGCCCTGGAGCAGAACCGGTCGAACGGCTCACCGGGGTCCGCGCGCAACCCCAGGTGGCGGATTCCGACCAGGACGTCGGCGACCTGTACGCCGGTGTCGTCGATGTAGTTCTGCACCTCGACCCGGTGCCCCCTGGCCCGCAGGAGGCGGCTCACGGTGTCGCCGATGCAGGCGTTTCTGAGGTGGCCGAGATGGGCCGCCTTGTTGGGATTGGTTGCGGTGTGCTCCACCACCACCTTCACCCCGGCATCCGGGGCGCTCTCGACGGGGGAGGTCTCGTCCAGCGCCGCCGCAACCACCATCGGAGCGTACGAAGAGTAGTCGATGCGCAGGTTCAGGTAGCCCCCACCACTCACGTTCACCTCCAGGAAGTGCTGGTGAGGGCCACGCGACATCATCTCAGCCAGCTGCCCAGCGATCTCCCGCGGCCCCCGGCGCAGTACCCGGGCCAGTCGAAAGGCGACCGGAGAGGAGTAGTCTCCCACCTCCGGGACCGCCGACGGCTCCACCACCACCTCGGGTGGTTCGGTCACCCCAAGTTCATGGATCGCCGCGGCTATTGCTGCGCCGAATTCGCTCTGCAGATCTGGCATCGGCGCCTGATCGTAACGGGTCGGGGCCGGACCAGACGATCAGACCATCGGGTCGAGCTTGGCCTTGAGCGCGGACTTGGGCTGATAGCCGACAAGCCGCTGGACCGCCTCCCCGCCCTTGAACAGGATCAGGGTCGGGATGCTCATCACTCCGAAGCTGCCCGCAGTGTTGGGATTGGCATCGACATCCAGCTTGGCGACCTTGACCCGCGGGCCGTACTCCTGGGCCAGGTCGGCCACGACCGGAGCCAGCATCTTGCAGGGACCACACCAGTCCGCCCAGAAGTCGACCAGGACCGGGACGTCCGCCTTGATCACCTCGCTGTCGAAAGTCGCATCACTGACGTGAACTGGCTCAGCCATTCTTCTCTCCCGCGCCGCTGGTCCCACCGCTCGAGGTGGCGGCTCCTGGCGTAGCTTCCGGCTTTGATCCGCTGGTGGGCGCGGCCTCCGTCTTGGTGGCGGCTGCCGCCTCAGCGGGCTTCTGATCTGGTGTCGCTGGTCCCGAACCTGAGGCGGGTCCTATTGAGCTGGAGGACGAGGATCGGGAATCGGTCTTGTAAAAGCCCTGGCCCTTGAACACGATGCCCACTGGAAAAACTATCCGGCGCACCGGCGCCTGACAAACGCGACACGATTTGAGGGCCTCGTCGGTTATCGACTGGACAACCTCGAACTCATGACCTGAGTCGCAGCGGTAGGCGTAAGTGGGCACTTCGCTACCAGCGTACCCGAATTTGGGGTCGGCCGAAACGCGGGCCGGGTCGTGGACCGCGGCCCTTGAGCCGGCTCATCGGCCGGTCACTGGTTGGGGAGCATCACCAGGCCGGCCGGCACCTTGGGAAAGAAGTAGGTCGACTTCGGTGGCATCGTGCCCCCGCTGACTGCAACCTCGGTCATCTCCGCCACGGTCGGGGCATTCACCAAGAACCCCACCGACCCACGAGTGGCAACCAGCGCCTCGGCCTCCTGGAGTTCGCGAGTGTAGATCACGCGACCCCGGTCCAGGTCCTCCTCCGCCAGCCCAAGTTGGGCCTCCAGAATCTCACGATTCAGGACAGAGACATCCAGCTGAGGGCTCTTGGCGTCCCCGGACGGGGCCTGCCGCCTCCTCGAAACCACCCACGTGCTGCCGGAATCGAAGATCACGAAAGCATGATGAGAGGATCTCAATTCGGCTATCTTGGCCAAGCCATGGCGGCCATCCTCAACCGCCGCGGCGGACCATCCGGATCCCACCAATGCCGTCATCAGGTCATCAGACAGGAGCCGACTCTGGAGCACCACCCGATGCGTGGGCAGCACCACGGTCGCGGATCCGCGCATGGGCGCCAGGAGCGCCAGAACCCCAGGGAGGTGGAGGCCCAGAGCGGTCTCGTATCGATGGTGGCCGTCGGCGATGAACAGCTTGCATTCCCGCAGCCGTTTGGTGATGCCTCCGATGACCCCCGCATCACTGACCCGCCAGAGCTCGTGGGACTCCTCCCCAGAGCCCCAATCGACTGTCGCGGCCCCCACGGGTTGCGCCCCTGCGATCTCTCCCTCAAGCGTCGCCGCCAGGTCCCCAGCGTCGTTGAAGAGGAGCAGGATCGGGGAGGTCTGCACACCGGTGTTCAGCAGTAGCCGCAGGCGGTCCTCCCGGGGCTCCCTCATGGTCAGCTCGTGGCGCAGCACCTGCCGGCGGTCGTAGGGGACGGGCTCAACGGACCCGAAGAAACCCAGCCGCTGTAACCTACCGGCGCCGTCGGGGGCGGTGAAGGTGTGGCGGTGAAGATAGAGGCTCGGCTCCGAATCGCGCACCAGGAATCCCTGCTCGGCCCAGACCCTGATTTGATCCCTTGCCCTGGTGTAGCGATCGGACTCACCTTTGCGGTCACCCTCGTACTGCCGCCCAAGCTCCACTCGCACCACGTTCTGCAGTGCCCGGGAGTAGAGGTCCGCCTGCATCTGGTCGGTGATGACGTCGTAGGGAGGCGCCAGGACATCTCCCAGAGGTATCTTGCCCGGGTCGTAGCGCAGACCCCGAAAGGGATGGATCTCAGCCAACAGTGGAGATCTCCACCCTGTGCACTCCTTGAACATAGGGTGTTGCTCGAAGCTCGGCCATGACCGCATCCGATATGGGCTCGTCGACCCGGATGGCGGTGACCGCCAGCCCGCGAGGGGTGTCGCGCCCCACCTGCATCTCCGCGATGTTGATGTCGGCCTCCCCCAGGATCTGCCCGATCTTGCCAATGAGGCCCGGGCGATCCTGATGCTCCAGCATGAGAAACGATCCCTCCAAGAGCAGGTCCGTGCGCATCTCATTGAGAAGCACGAGGCGCGGCTGTCCCAACACCAGAGCGCCCTGGATCGAGCTCGGGCCTCGCCCTTCGGCTCTTAGCTCAATCGCTCCCGCGAAGTTGCCGCTCTTGGAGGTGCGCTGCTCTCTGACCTCGACCCCATGCCGGAGCGCCATCTCACCGGCGTTGACCGCAGTCACCCGGTCGTGAGAGAAGGAACCCAGCATTCCGCTCAGCACCGAGGCGCTGATGGCCCCGGTGTGCACCCCGGCCACCTCGCCCTCGTAGACCAGTTCCACGGCCCGCAGGGCTCCCCCGCCCATCTGGGCCCAGATGCTCCCCAGGCGGCGCCCGAGGTCCTGGTAGGGAACCACCAGCTTGAGCTCGTCGTCAGGGACGTGGGGGGCGTTGACCGCCCACCTGGCGGGCTTGCCCGCCAGGACGTCGACGATCTGTTCCGCGACATCGGTGGCGACAGTGACCTGGGCTTCCCTGGTCGAGGCGCCCAGGTGAGGTGTTACCAGGATCCTTGGATCACCGAGGAGAGGGTGGTCCGGGGGCGGGGGCTCGGTGACAAACACGTCAACGGCAGCTCCTGCAAGGTGCCCTGAGGTCACGGCTCGGGCCAAAGCCTCCTCGTCGATCAGGCCGCCGCGCCC
>JAJYWM010000132.1 GCA_021791455.1 bacterium
GCTCTGCGTGAATTGGACAAGACCGCCAGCAGCAACGGCTGTCCTGGGTGGAAGTGGAGATCGCCGGGGCGCTGCGTCAGACCGAGCTGGACTTCACCGTGCAGCCGGGTCGGGTGACTGGATTCCTCGGCCCGACCGGCGCGGGGAAGTTAACCACGATGCGGGTGATCCTCGGGCTCGACGCCCCGACCGCCGGGCGCGCTCTGATCGCTGGCCGCAGCTACAGGCAGATCACCGGACCCTTGCGTCAGGTCGGATCGCTGCTTGACGCAGGCGCACTGAACCCAGGACGCAGCGGCTGGCAACACCTGTGGTCCGTTGCTCAGAGCAATGGGATCGACGAACGCCGAGTGCGTGAAGTTCTCGACCTGACCGGCGTGGAGAGCGTCGCGCAGCGGCCGGTCGGGACCTTCTCACTCGGGATGAAACATCGCCTCGGGATCGCGCTCGCGCTGCTCGGCGACCCACCGATCCTCGTCTGCGATGAGCCGGCCGACGGCCCCGACCCCTAGGGCGTCCACTGGAGTCGCGAGCGGTTCAAGACCCTTGCCGCGCAGGGCTGGACGGTGATCGTCTCCAGCCACCTGATGAGCGAGATGGCGCTCGCCGCCGACCATCTCATCGTCATCGGCCGCGTCCGACCGCCCGCTCGTCACCCCCTTGCTGCAGGGCCTGCCGGGCGTTGCGGGCCGCTCCACCGGTGCCGTGCTTGACGAATTTCTGCCAGGAATTCCTGGACTGCTCACCTGCTCCACCGGGTTCGGACCGGGTTTCACCATTCTGATGGAACGTCTGCGGGTCACTCCGACCGCCCGGGTCGCCCTGCTCGCCCATCCGATCCTCGCCCACCCAGCTGCCATGTTCCTCTTCGTTGCGCTCCTGGGCGGTGTGGGCGCCCTCTTCGGGTTCAGCAGCCATCTGGCCTTGCCGGTCGTGGCCGTGCTTGCGGGCTGGCTGGCCGCCACCGTGAGTGCGTTCTCCATGGCTCTGGCGCTTCGGAGTGGCGGTGAGATTCAAGGGCTCGCCGCGGCCGTCAACGGTCTCAACCTGCCCGTTCTGCTCTTGGGCGGAGCGCTCCCACCGCCGGTAATCGGTCCCGTAGGGCTGCGCGTATTGGGTCATTTCGACCCGCTGCACTACCTCGTTGCGGCCGCTCGCACACTGGCCCAGGGGCCGCTTGCCAGTGATACCCGGCAGGCGTTCGCGGTCCTGGTGCCTCATTGCGCCGTGACCTTCGCGTGGGCCACCCGAACCTACCGGAGCGCGATCGCATGACATTGGTGGATCGAGCCCATCCAGAAGCCTCCCTCGGACCATGGGCCACGGCTAGCCGTGGTCCCGGTCGGCGCGGACCGTCGCGGCTTTTCCCGCCCCCGGCCGCCAGTCAAGTATGTTGGGACCGTGAGCGGACGAGAGACGGCCGTCAGCCCGCAGGACTTGCCGCGCCTGCTGGTGGAGCGTGTGAACGCCGGCGATCTAGAGGGCATCATCGATCTGTACGAGATGGGCGCGGTCCTGGCTTTGCCCGGCGGCGGGATCGCGGTCGGTCGAGATGCAATCCGAACCTTCTACGGTGAGTTGCTGGCAACTCGGCCGACCTTCATGGCGGGGGCGCAGCTGCCGGCACTCGAGAGTGGCGGCCTGGCTCTGACCTCCACCCGGTTGGTAGGGGGTGGTGTTACCGCGGAGATCGCCAGGCGCCAGCAGGACGGGACCTGGCTTTGGGTGGTTGACAGGCCGGATGTCCTGGAGTGAGCCGACCCCGGGGGCTCGCTCGAGGAGCTTTTGCCGGCCGGGCCCTCGGCCCCACCGAGCCACTCCTGAGATGCGCACCCTTGCGATCCTTCCAGTGTCGGCGACCTACTGGCTGTGGGGTGAGCCCTGGCGATTGGCACAATTGTGGATCGCGGCCTTGATGGAACGGATGGAGCATCCATGACCAAAGCGGTGATCATCGACGGCGTGCGGACTCCCGTCGGTCGCTACGGTGGAGCGCTGGCCGGAGTGCGCCCGGACGACCTGGCCGCTCTCGCCCTCAAGGGGCTTGGCGAGCGGACCGGCGTGGATCTCAGCGATGTGGAGGACGTCTACCTGGGGTGCGCCAACCAGGCGGGCGAGGACAACCGCAACGTGGCGAGGATGGCGCTGCTCCTGGCTGGATATCCCATCGAGGTCGCGGGCTGCACCGTCAACCGGCTCTGCGGCAGCGGCTTGCAGGCCGTGGCGGATGCCGCCCGCGCGATCAGCCAGGGAGACGGGCCGCTCTTCGTCGCGGGTGGCGTGGAGTCCATGAGCCGGGCGCCGTGGTCGGTGCCCAAGCCGGATCGGCCCTGGGCACGGGGCCAGCAGGTGATGTATGACACGGCCCTGGGATGGCGCTACGTCAATCGGCGCATGGAGGATCTCTACGGGATCGACTCGATGGGGCAGACCGCCGAGAACCTGGCCAATCTGTACTCGATAGGGCGTGAGGCACAGGACCGCTTCGCCCTCCAAAGTCATCGCAAGGCCGTCCGCGCCGAGGCGCAGGGGGCCTTTCAGGCGGAGAGGATAGCCGTCACGACCAAGGCCGGTGACGTGGAGACGGATGAGGGCCCGAGGGCTGACTCCAGCCTCGAGAGACTCTCCCAGTTGCGTCCGGCCTTCGCGGAGCCTGGAACCGTCACGGCCGGCAACTCGAGCTCGCTCAACGACGGCGCCGCCGCCCTGCTCCTGTCCGACTCCGACTACGCCGAGGCGGCGGGCCTGGCTCCGATGGCGGAGGTCCGGAGCGCGGCGGTGGCCGGAGTCGCCCCCAGGATCATGGGCATCGGACCGGTGCCGGCATCGAAGAAGGCACTGGCGCGGGCCGGGCTCACACTGGCGGACATCGGCTTGATCGAACTCAACGAGGCTTTCGCCGCCCAGTCGCTAGCTGTTCTTCAGGAGTGGGATGTGGACCCACAGGACGATCGTCTGAACGTAAACGGGGGGGCGATCGCACTCGGGCACCCTCTGGGCTGTTCCGGCGCGCGCATCCTCGTGACTCTGGTTCACGAGATGCGCAGGAGGGAGGTCCAGTTCGGACTGGCCACCATGTGCATCGGCGTTGGCCAGGGCATAGCGATGGTGGTCGAGCTCAAACCCTGATGGATGGGGCGGAGAGCGCCGGATCCCGGTAAGCTCCCAGGAATCCCCGGCGCCGCCGCCCCGTCAACTCCAACTCACTCGGGAGAGTTCATGACCCAGGTAGACCAGATCGCTCTCGAGTACCAGCAGTCCCTGGCCATGCTGGACCCGGTCGGTGCCTTCACCCGGGGCGACCTGAGCCGGGCGGGAGAGCTCACGGATCTATCTCCGGATGGCGAGCGCGTGCGCGCGGACCTGGCGCGGACAACGATACGCAGAGTTCTGGCAACAGCCGCTGAGGAGCGAGCGGGCGTGGGTGCCCAGGCCATGCTCGAGCGTCTCGCAGTCGTATGCGACAACTTCGATCAAGACGAATGGATGCGCGACCTGAGCGTCTTCGGGGCTCAATCACAGATCCGAGGCAGTTTCGATCTCATGGCCAGGACCGAAGAATGTGACTGGGACCTCATAGCCCACAAGCTGACCCTGGTTCCCAGGGCCGTGGAGGGCTTAATCGCAACCTTGGCTGAGGGACTTGCGCGACGCAGGTTCGCCGCCCGCCGCCAGGCGCTGGCCTGTGCCGCCCAGACCAGGGTCTGGGGCGGTGGTGGCCCGGGGCCTGGGTTCTTCACCACGCTGGTCATGGGATATCGTGGCGCCGATACGAAATTGGCCCACGCCCTCGAAGAGGGGGCAGGGTCCGCCGCGCAGGCGTATTTGGAGCTGACCAGATTCCTGGAATGGGACTATGCCCCGTCGGCCCCGGCTCGCGATGGAGTTGGGCGGGAGAGGTATCACCTGGCGCTCCGTCGCCACCTGGGCATGGAGCTTGACCTGGAGGAGGCCTATAGCTTTGGCTGGTCGGAGCTGGCGCGCCTGGCGGCGGAGATGGAGAGCGTGGCGGATAGGATTGCCCCCGGCCAGGGGGTCCCTGGCGCCGTGTCAGCCCTGGAGCAGGACCCTGAGCTCGCCATCGAGGGAGAGGACAACTTTCGAGCTTGGAGTCAGGACTTCCTGGACGCCACGGTGGCCGCCTTGGACGGAACCCACTTCGACATCCCGGACCCTGTCAAGCGTGTGGAGGCGATGATCGCGCCTCCCGGTGGCAGCCCGGCGATGTATTACACGCCCCCGTCTTCAGACTTCACCCGGCCGGGTAGGACCTGGTACCCGACCTTGGGGCGCACCCGCTTTCCTCTTTGGAACGAGGTCTCGACCGCTTATCACGAGGGTGTGCCGGGCCATCACCTCCAGCTGGCTCAGACCTGCTACCTGGCCCAAGACCTCAATCCGTTCCAGACGCTGATCGGAGGCGTGGCCGGGCACATCGAGGGCTGGGCGCTCTACGCGGAGCGTCTCATGGACGAACTCGGCTTTCTGGAGCGCGACGATTACCGCCTGGGGATGCTGGCCTCTCAGGCGATGCGCGCGGCCCGGGTGGTGGTTGACATCGGCCTGCACCTTGACCTCCCCATAACGCGGGGGCAACGGTTCCATCCGGGAGAGCGGTGGTCGTGGGAGCTGGCGGTCGAGTTCATGATGGAGAACAGTCGGCGGAGCCGGACCTTCTGCGCGGGCGAGGTGGACCGCTATCTCGGCTTGCCGGCGCAGGCCGTCTGCTACAAGCTCGGGGAGCGAGTCTGGCTTCAGGCTAGGGACCGGGCCAGAAATCGCTGCGGGGCCGCGTTCGACCTCAAGGCGTTTCACCGGATCGCCCTTGATCTCGGCTGCGTCGGCCTCGGCCAGCTTCTTTCCGAGCTCGGCGGGCTCGAGCCCGCTGACATGCCTGGACGCCCCTCTAGGTAATCCCCGTGGGCCTGAGAGACTAGGGGCATGGAGACTCCGGAGATTGAGAACCTGATCCTGGCGAATCACGTGGAGGCGGTCAATGGACTCCTCTACATCTCCGGTGGCGGCTGGACCGACCATTGGAGACCGGCCCCAGCCTTATCTGGGCCCCCGATCATCAGCCATCTGGGGGTTGCGGTAACCCTGGTCGTCCCTGCCGCGGCCCCGCCCGTGCCCCAACAACTCACGGTGGCGATCGCGGACGATCAAGGACGTCAGGTGGCGGGGTTGCAGACCATGATCAATCAGGCGCGGCCAACCGGACTGGGGCCCGACCAGGAGCAAAGGATCGCCCTGGCTCTCAGCTTCAACATCGTCTTCCCCGCCGCCGGCCTGTATCACCTGGCCGCGACCTTGGGGATATCGGCTCCGAGAACGCTCGCCTTCCGAGTCCACGACGTGACCCCTCCCGCCACTGATGTGCCGACTGTCAACTGAGTCCCGGGCCTGACGAGACTCGTAGGCGTCGGCCAAACCTGCCTGGACGCCCGGACGGCCGCCGCCGAGGGGGGCGAACGCGTCCTCGTTCCCAGGGCCGGCCCGGCCGTCCTCGACGGTCCGGTTCACCCCTACCGGTCAGCCCTCCGGCACTACCGGGGCTGGCCCCACAGCGCCAGGAGGTCAGAGCTGGTGGCCGCTAGTCCGCGTCACCAGCACCACCCCGCTCTCCGCCCGCCTCCTTTGCCGGTGGTGAGGCCACCGGTCGGCCGTTGGGAACATGAGGGGAGTCGGTCGGGAGGCGCTTGTCACCGGCCCTCGCCGGATTTGGCCGGGGGGCGAGGATGGGAGATGGGCACGTTCAGGTTGAAACGCACTCCGGCCATCCGGATGGCGAAGCAGACCGCCGCCGCGACCACCGCGATCGCTCCTCCATAGAAGTGCAGCTCCAGTGCCACTGCGGCAAGGGTGGCCCCGCACGCTGCGGGAATCGCGTACAGGCCGCTGGAGAGCACCGTCGGCACCCGGCGGATGATCACATCCCGTACCGTGCCGCCGCCGACTCCGGTGACGGTCCCCAGGACGACGGATTGGAACGGCCCCAGATGGGCGGCGAATGCCGTGGCGGTGCCGGTGACACAGAAGAGCGAGAGGCCCGCGGCATCGAGGATGGTTATCGACCGCTCCAGGCGCAGCCAGAGCTGGCGGGCGCCGAACGCCACGACTCCGGCTCCGCCCCCCACCGCCAGGTAGCGCCAGTCCCGAAACGCCGCCGGCGGCAAGGAGCCGATCAGGACGTCGCGGATGATGCCTCCTCCCAGGGCGGTGATTACGGCCAGGGCTACGACGCCGACCAGGTCCAGGTTCTCGAACTCCATGGCGGTCAGGGCCCCATTGAGTCCGAACACGAATGTGCCCAGCAGCTCGAGCACGAGCTGGAGCGTTGAGCCCGGGCTCGACACTGTCGCTACTGGCCGGTCGGTTGAATCCCGCCGAGCCAGGCGAGAGCCGCCACGACCAGCGCCTGGATCCCCGTGTCCAGGGTGGGTTGGATCACTGGCGCGAAGAGGGCCGAATGGTTGACGGGGATGTCCTGGGAGACCCGGCCCGCCTCCTCGGCCTGGTGATATTGGCGCGGCTCGATGCACCCGATTCCGTTGCCACTGAGTGAACTCTAGTAGTAAGCCCACTGCCGGTGGCACCCCGTCTCGGGGTTCCTCTCCCGTTGCCGGGTTCGGTTCTGGCCTCACCGCGGAACGCACACCGCCGAGGCAGTGGTCT
>JAJYWM010000175.1 GCA_021791455.1 bacterium
CCGGCTCATGCTACAGTTGCGCAATCGGGAGTGGTATATATCACGCCAGACGCCAAGCGGTGTCCGGTGCCAGATCTGGGCCGGGGCGCGCGAACGGGGAGGCAGGAGATGACAGACGAAGCCAGCGTCGGCGCCGGGCCGGACGCCGACAAGGCGAGCATATCCGGCGGGCACCTTGTCGCCAGGGCCCTGCGCGCGGAGGGCGTGGACGTCGTATTCACCCTGTGCGGCGGCCACATCATCGACATCTACGACGGCTGCCTGGATGAGGGCATCAAGCTGGTCGATGTGCGCCACGAGCAGGTCGCCGCCCACGCCGCCGACGGGTACGCCAGGGTCACCGGACACCCAGGGTGTGCCGTGGTCACGGCCGGCCCCGGCACCACGGACGCCGTCACCGGCGTGGCGAACGCCTTCCGAGCCGAGAGTCCGATGCTGCTGATCGGCGGCCAGGGAGCCACCGACCAGCACAAGATGGGCTCTCTCCAGGACCTCCCGCACGTTGAGATGATGCGGCCCATCACCAAGTTCGCGGCCTCGGTGCCGAGCACGGGCCGGGTGGCCGACATGGTGGCGATGGCGTTCCGGGAGTGCTATCTCGGCGCGCCGGGGCCCTCCTACCTTGAGATTCCGCGTGATGTCCTGGACCGGTCGATACCGCTGGCAAAGGCAGCCATCCCCCAACCCGGGATGTATCGTGCCTCGACCCGAAGCCTGGGCGACCCTCAAGACGTTCAGCGGCTCGCGGACCTGGTCGCCCACTCGCAGCGACCCTGCATCCTCCTCGGCCAGCAGGTGTGGACCTGCCGCGCGGGCGAGCAGGCGGCCGCGCTCTGTCGCGAGGCCGAGATTGCCGCCTTCATGAACGGGGCGGGGCGGGGCACCCTGCCCCCGGGCGACCCCCACCACTTTCAACTGACCCGCCGATACGCCTTCGAGCGGGCCGATCTGATCATCATCGTGGGCACTCCATTCGACTTCCGGCTCGGGTATGGCAAACGCCTGCCCCAGACTGCGTCAGTCGTTCAGATCGACCTCGACTACAGGACCGTTGGGCGCAACCGGGACGTGGACCTGGGGATGGTGGGTGACTGCTCGGTCATCCTGGAGGCAGTCAGAAGTGCTCTTCCCAGCGCCCGTGGGGAAGCCTGGTCGACAAGGCGAGAGTGGTTAGCGGAGCTCCGCCGGGAGGAGAGCCGGCTCCAGGAGGCGAGGCTACCCAAGTTGATGTCGGACGCTCAGCCCATCCATCCCATGCGCCTCGCCCACGAGCTCAACCAGTTCCTCACCGACGACACCGTTTATATAGGTGACGGGGGCGATGTCGTGACGACGGCTGGGCAGGTGGTGCAGCCGCACCTCCCCGGTCACTGGATGGATCCAGGGCCGCTTGGCACCCTGGGGGTGGGAATCGGCTTTGCGATGGCCTCCAAGCTGACCCAGCCCGAGAAGGAGGTGCTCTGCTACTTCGGCGACGGTGCCCTCAGCCTCACCGGGTTCGACTTCGAGACGATGCTGCGGTTCAAACTCCCCTTCATCGGCGTCGTGGGCAACAACTCATATATGAATCAGATCCGGTTCGGGCAGATCGCAAAATACGGGGCGGAGAGAGGCGAGGTCGCCAACAAGCTGGGCGACCTGCACTACGACCTCTTCGCCAAGGCTCTCGGCGGCTACGGTGAAGAGGTACGGAATCCCCAGGACATCCGTCCGGCGCTGGAGCGGGCTCGCGACTCGGGCCTGCCGTCGTTGATAAATGTCTGGGTGGACCCGGATGAGTTCGCCTCGGGAACCATGAACCAGACCATGTACAAGTGAGGGCGGCCCCGGTAGCGCCCTCCGCAGCACAAGGGGAGGCTTGATGAGCAAGGCGCTTGACGGTGTTCGGGTGGTGGACATGACCCATGTCCAGGCGGGCCCGGTCTGCACCCAGATGCTCGCCTGGTTGGGCGCGGACGTGATCAAGGTGGAGCCCCCCGGGCGGGGCGACGTGACCCGGTCCCAACTGCGCGACATCCCCGACGTGGACAGCCTCTACTTCACCATGCTCAACTCCAACAAGCGCAGTTTGACCCTCGACATCAAGCAGGAGAAGGGCAAGCAGATCCTCTGGGAGCTGCTGCGCCGCTCCGATGTGCTGGTCGAGAACTTCGGCCCCGGAGCTCTGGACCGGCAGGGTTTCACCTGGGAGAGGATTCAAGAGGAGGCGCCCCGGCTCGTCTATGCCTCGATCAAGGGATTCGGCCCCGGCGGCTACGAGCACGCCAAGGCCTACGAGACGATCGCCCAGGCCATGGGCGGAGCCATGAGCACCACCGGGTTCGAGGACGGTCCGCCCACCTCCACCGGAGCTCAGATCGGCGACTCGGGCTCCGCCGTCCACCTGCTGGCCGCCATCCTGGCAAGCCTTCTGCAGCGCCACCAGACAGGCCGCGGGCAACGCGTTCAGATCGCCATGCAGCACGCGGTTCTCAACCTCTGCCGCGTCAAGATCCGCGACCATCAGCGGCTCCAGCGCGGGCCCCTCGCGGAGTACCCGAACCAGACCTTCGGCAAGGCCGTCCCCCGCTCCGGCAACGCCTCGGGGGGCGGACAGCCAGGCTGGGCTTTGCGCTGCCGTCCTGGAGGTCCTGACGACTTCATATATGTGATCATCCAGCCGCACGTCTGGGAACGGCTGCTGCGCCAGATCGGCCGCGATGACCTGCTCGGCAATCCCGCCTGGGATACCCCCGAGGCACGTCTGCCCCATCTGGACGAGGTGTTCGCCATGATCGAGGAGTGGACCATCAGGCACACCAAGTGGGAGGTGTTCGAGCAGTTCAACTCGATCGACGTGCCCTGCGGACCGGTCTTCGACACGGGAGACATCGTGGCCGACGAATCCCTGCGGGAGAGCGGGATGATCGTGGAGGTTCCCCATCCTGAGCGCGGCACCTATCTGAACGTAGGCTGCCCCCTGCGGCTGTCCGACTCGCCGGTGGAGATGACTAGGGCGCCTCTTCTCGGTGAGCATTCGGCCGAGGTGCTGATGGAGGTGTTGGGGATGAACGAGTCGGAGCTGCAGACGATCCACGATCAGGGGGTGATTTGACAAGGCCACACCCTTCGACCGGCGCAGAGGAGTTTTGAAGTTGCCAGACCCATCGGCCATCTCCCGGGAAACCGCCTCAACCGTCATCCAACGAGCTCTGTCCGAGGGCCGATCGCAGCTGCTGGGCGACGACCTGGCAAAGGTCTGCGCCGCCTACTCGATCGCCCTTCCCGCAGAGCGCCTAGCCAGCTCCGCAGACGAGGCCGCCGCTGCCGCCAAGCAGGTCGGCATGCCAGTCGCGCTCAAGGTCATCTCAGAGGACATCCCCCACAAGACCGAGGCCGGCGCCGTGGCCGTGAACCTCAGGACCGCCGACGAGGTGCGCGCCGGCTACCAGTCCCTGATCGCGAACGCCGGGCGGCACAGCCCCCGGGCCCGCATAGAGGGGGTGCTGGTGCAGGCGATGGCGGGCGCGGGCACAGAGGTGCTGATAGGCTCGAGCATCGATCCCAGTTTCGGGCGCCTGATCGCGTTCGGGATGGGGGGAATCGACGTCGAGATCCGCCGGGACGTCACATTCGCGCTGGCCCCGCTCTCCCCCGAGGAGGCGCGCAATATGCTGGACCGGATCGACGCGGCACCGCTCCTGCGCGGCGTCAGGGGCAAGCCGGGGGTTGACCGGGAGGCGTTGGTCGCTCTGCTGCTGGCGGTCTCGGACCTGGTCACCAGAAACCCGGAGGTCTCCGAGGTTGACCTCAACCCGGTGATCGCCACCCCCACCGGATCCATGGCCGTCGATGCCCGGGTGATGCTGGCAACGCCTGCTGCCCCGTCCCCCCCGCCAGCGTCCGCCAAGGAGATCCTGGAGAGCATGACCCGTCTGCTGCGCCCCAGGGCGATCGCTGTCATCGGGGCGTCGGCGGAACCGGGCAAGATCGGCAACTCGGTGATTCGAAACCTGATCGACGGAGGCTACTCCGGACGTATTTATCCGGTCAATCCAAGGGCACAGGAGGTGCTTGGCCTCCCCTGCCGTGCCAGCGTCGCGGATATCGAAGACGAGGTGGATGTCGCCATCTTCGCCATCCCGGCGGCCCTCGTGGCCCAGGGGCTGGCCGAGGTGGGGGCTCGGGGGATCCCGACCGCGGTTTTGATACCGTCGGGCTTCGCGGAGACGGGCAGGCCAGATCTCCAGGCCGAGATTCAAGAGGTGGCGCGCCGACACGGGGTTCGCTTCCTCGGACCCAACATCTATGGGTACTACTACACTCCCGACCACATCTGCGCCACCTTCTGCACCCCCTACGACGTGCGCGGCCCGGTCGCCCTCTCCTCGCAGTCCGGGGGAATCGGGATGGCCATTCTGGGGTTCGCCCGGTCGGCCCGACTGGGAGTTTCCGCGATCGTCGGGCTGGGTAACAAGGCCGATGTCGACGAGGACGACCTGCTCACGTTTTTCGAGCAGGACGACGCCACATCCTGCGTCGCCATGCACATGGAGGACCTCAAGGATGGGCGCGCCTTCCTGGAGGTTGCCAGCCGGGTCTCACCGCGCAAACCAGTGATCGTGCTCAAGGCCGGGCGCACCAGGGCCGGAGCCAGGGCTGCCCGCTCTCACACCGGGGCCCTCGCCGGGGACGACAAGGTTTACGACGACCTGTTCGCCAGCCACGGGGTGGTGCGCGCACCGGGGTTGCGCGACATGCTTGAGTACGCCCGGGCGCTGCCGCTGCTGCCAACCCCCAAGGGCGAGAACGTGGTCATCATCACTGGCGCCGGAGGCTCAGGTGTGCTGCTTTCCGACGCCTGCATCGACTCAGGGCTGCGCCTCATGACCATGCCGGAGGATCTGGACCAGGCCTTTCGCAAGTTCATCCCGCCGTTCGGAGCCGCCGGAAACCCAGTGGACATAACAGGCGGTGAGCCCCCTTCCACCTACCGCGCGACCATTGAATTGGGTCTGGCCGATCCCAGGGTCCACTCTCTGGTGATCGGGTACTGGCACACGATCGTGACCCCGCCGATGGTCTTCGCCGAGCTCCTGGTCGATGTGATGCAGCAGGCGCGCGGGGCCGGCAGAGACAAGCCCGTGGTGGTGTCGATGGCGGGAGACGTGGAGGTCGAGCCCGCCTGCGAGATGCTGTTCGCCAACGCCATCCCCGCCTACCCGTACACGACCGAGACTCCGGTCCAGGTTCTGGGGGCGAAGTATCGCTGGGCCAGGGCCAACAAGCTCATTCCCGCCGAGCGGTTGTGACTGAACCGCCCGAATCTGCCCAGGAGGGGGCGCTGTGCGACTCTTCCTTCCCGGCGTTCGGACCGCCGCCACCTGGCGGCGGCGATGGGGCTGTAGTAGGATGGCCGCCAGTGGTTGCTAATGGTCGCGCTGCCGCTCAGCTTGGGGAGGCCGAGGCAGCTCCGGAATCCAGAAGTGGAATCAGCTTGGAGCGGCTGGTCGTCGACTGGTCCCTACCGGACCGCGCCTACGAAGCATTGAAGCGCGCGATCATGGCGATGCGCATCTATGACGGACACGAGGATCTGCGCCTGGACGAGCGAGGACTGGCGCACGACCTTGGCATCAGCCGAACCCCAGTCAGAGAGGCTCTGCTGCGCCTCCAGCACGAGGGGCTCGTGCGCACAGTCCCACGTCGGGGCGTGTTCGTGGTGCGCAAGAGCAAGACGGAGATTGTGGAGATCGTCATGGCCAGCGCCGCTCTGGAGGGGATCGGAGGCCGCTTGGCCGCAGCCAGGGCCTCCGATCTGGAAATCGCCGCGGTGCGGAAGAAGTTCGAAGACGTGATCAGCAATCCCTCTAGGCTGGATGCCGCTCAATACTCTGCGATCAACCTGCAATTTCATCAGCACATCGTCGACCTGGCGCATTCCGACATGCTCTCGGGATTGGTTGAGACTCTCAAGATTCACATGCGGGCCATCCGGGCCCGTACCATGGGTGATGGGGACCGCATGCGGCGGTCACCCATGGAGCACCTGCGGATTGTTGAGGCCCTGGAGGCTCGGGATGCCGAGGCGCTGGAGCGCCACATTCGCCAGCACGGTCTAAACCTGGCGGACCATGTCGACAGGTTCGTAGACTACCTCGACTGACCGCTCCCACCTGGCGTTCGGCTGGAGCCTAGTTCTTACCGCTGGACGCACCCCACCACGGGGACTCCCATCCTTCTCTCAGCCATCTCGATGCTGCCTCCCAGCCCGGAATGTTCCACTGAGGACGGTTGGAACGCCGACCATGAGGAGCTCGGTCAGAGCCCGGGCAAGCGCAATCGGAGGTACGAGAATGCTGAGGACCAAGGCCAAAAGCCTGCTGTTGGGTGGGGCCGCCGCGGTGGGCCTGCTGGGCGCTGGAGCTGCTGGCTGGGGAATCTCCGCTGTGACAGCGGCGTCCGTGGCGCCGGCGGCCGCCGGTGGGGTGGCGATCTCATCGGCCCAGACGGCGGCGACAGTGACCACTCCGACTACGTCCCCGGGGCACACCTGTCCCAAGGACTCAGCGAGTTCCACCACCAGCTGACCTGCGGGCGATGTCTGACAGCAGCGCCCGGGGCGTCAAGGGCGGGCGAGATTGAT
>JAJYWM010000244.1 GCA_021791455.1 bacterium
AAGGTGATGGGAGGCGGCACCCGAAGGATCCTGTTCCGCCACATCATTCCCAACACCGTGGGGACGATCGTGGTCAACGCCACCTTCCAGGTGGCCGACGCCATCCTCTACGTGGCGACCCTTAGCTACCTGGGGCTCGGTGTGCCGCCGCCGGCCACCAACTGGGGGCACCAGCTGGCCAACGGGCTGAGCTACGTCTACGCCGGTTACTGGTGGCTCATCTACCCCGCCGGCATCGCCATCATCATCACCGTGGTCGCCTTCAACTTCGTCGGCGACGCCCTCCGCGATGCCCTGGAAGTCCGGCTTCAGAGCCGCTAGTCGCGGCGGATGGCTGCAGGCACAGGCACACAAGGTGGTTCGCTCGCTTCGAAGCGACCGGGCGGTGGCTCTGCGATGTTCTTCGGCCTCTGGACCAGGACGCGAAATGAGAATCCTGAGATGAAGAAGGTCGTCCAGGATGAGCTTGTCCGAGAGATGACGGCGATGCGAGCCCTGGGAGTCAGCAACCGTGCCATAGCGGCACGCCTCGGGGTTTCGCGAAGCACAGTCCGAGAGCACCTGGAGCCAACTGCGCCACCGGCTGCTCGGGAGCGGAAGGCTTCGTCACCGCCGGCTGCAGGGTGGTACGAACGGGGGCCAGCTTCCGGCGAGCTGGGTCTTGTGACCTGGGCCGCCGTCTGCATCGGCTTGCGGCGGCAGGCAGGGGTCACAAGACGCCAGTTGTGGCTGGAGGCCGGAGGCCTCCGAGCAACCGGGATGACCTACAGCGAGTTCTGTCGCGGATTCCGCAAGTGGCAGGGTGCCGGTCACCCAGTGACGCGCTTGGTCGACCGAGCCGGCGAGGTTGGATACGTGGCCCTCTTGCCCGGCGGAGTACGCACCGTTGGCCGTGACGGGCAAATTGCTGCTCGAGATCCGCTCTTTCTCGCCATGCTGGGGGCTAGTGGGCTAGTCTTCGCTGCCCCCTGTCGGTCCCAAGGGTTGCCAGAGTGGTTGCTGCTGCACCGTCGGGCCTTCTCCTACTTCGAGGGTGTGCCACGGTTCGTTGTGCCGGGGTTTGGAGAACCCTCCGGCCCGGGCATCAACCGGCCGCCCGGGACCATAGCGCCGGAATACCTGGCATTGGCAAGGGAGTACGCAACGACCATCAGCCCACTCATGGCTTTCCGCACGGCGGCCCAGGTGGCGGCCGCCGCCAGCGTCGCGGTGATAGCCCGTTGGGAATTCGCTCCGCCTGGTGATACGTCCGACAGCTTTACCAACTTGGAACAAGCGGTCTCGGAGAAGGTGCAAGAGTTGAATCGGGAAACCATTCCGGGGCTCGCCAGGTCTAGGGAAGATCTATTCCTGCAAATAGAGCGGCCCTCGCTGGGACCGTTGCCGGCCGGTTTCCAGTAGCCCCAAGACTGCCCTGGGCGAAGTGGACCACTTCGGTCGCCGTGAGTGGGTCGACTACTTCTTGGATGCTTGGTAGTAGGGGTTGGCACCCTGGGCATGGTCGGTCGTGTCCACCACATCGTGGAGCTCGGAGAAGCGCTCCAGGATGGTGGCCCGTACCCCTTGCGACAGAGTCACCTCCGCCAGGCCACATCCCTGGCAGCCCCCGCCCATCTGCACATAGGCCACCCCGTCAGCGACATCCAGTAGGCCGATGTAGCCACCGTGGGCCGCGACGGCGGGGTTGATCTCCTGGTCGAGGACCTCCTGAATGGCCTGCGCCAGGGGATCTGCGTCCGGGTTGTAGCTGGTCTCAAGTGAGAGCGCCCCCGTTAGGGGATCGGCGTCGACGGTAGAGCCGACGATGTGGCGGGAGACCAGCTTGGGTCCAACGAAGTCGATGTCGTCGCTGCCCCTGACCAGGACCTCGTCGTCCTTGAGGCCTCCGCTCTCCACCAGGGCGAACTGGAAGGTGAGTCGATCCCCGGCGAGGCCGGCGGGGGTGACGGAGACCCAGGCGTCCGGATGCCCCTGGCGCTGCCGGAAACCGCGGATGCGATCTGCCGCCCTGTTGGTTAGGTGTAGTGTCGGAAGCGCGGATTGAGAATCAGCCATGGAGATAGTGTGACGCAGTGAGCCGCCGGGTGTTGCTGGTACTGCCGACCGGCACCTATCGCGCCAACGCCTTCTTGGTAGCGGCGCGGCGACTCGGGCTTGAGGTTGTGGTGGCCAGCGAGGAGCCATCAACGCTGGGGCCCAGGCGGCCCGGCAGCGAGATGGTCGTCGACTTCGACCGCCCGGAGGAGTCTCCGCTGGCGCTGAGCCGGCTCAGGCCCGCGGGCCAGGTGCACGCAGTGGTCCCGGTGGATGAGACCGGGGTCATGGTGGCATCCCATCTGGCGAAGGCGCTGGGACTTCCGGGCAACCCGCCGGAGGCTGCGCGAGCGACTAGGGACAAGGCGCGGCTGCGTGCCCTCCTCCATGGGGCGACCGTGCCGCAACCGGAGTGGGCTGTATGGACCGACGGAGTCCCCCCCAGGTGGGATCGCTATCCAGCAGTCGTCAAGCCTGTGGACCAGGCCGCGAGCCGAGGAGTGATCAGGGTTGACACCCCTCGAGAATTGGGCCCGACGGGTGCCCGAGTTCGTTCTCTGCTGGCCCGCGACGCCAGGTGTGGCGCAGCCGTCACCGGCCAGCCCCCGTCCCTGCTGATCGAGAGCTTCGTCCCCGGGCCAGAGGTCGCCGCCGAGGCCCTGACCCGAGATGGGGTGCTCGTGCCGCTGGCCATCTTCGACAAACCCGAGCCCCTTGATGGCCCCTACTTCGAAGAGACGATCTACACCACTCCGACCGAGCTGACGGAGCGGGCGGCGGCGCGGGTCTGGAGGACGCTTCAGGCTGCGGTTACGGCGCTTGGGTTGGGCACCGGGGCCCTGCACGCCGAATTTCGTCTCGGGCAGGGACCGCCGCGCCTGATAGATCTCGCATCCCGTCCGATCGGCGGGCGGTGCTCCTCGGTGCTGCAGTTCAAGAGCGGGGCGACGCTTGAGGAGCTGATCCTGCGCAACGCCCTCCATGATCCATTCCCCGATCTTGAAGTCCAGGAGGGTGGTTTTGGGGTCATGATGCTGCCGGTTCCACGGGCCGGGCGCCTGCTGCGAGTGACCGGTAGGGATGAGGCCATGGCGCTGGATGGCATCCGCGATCTCGAGATCACCATTCCCGTCGGCGGCCTGGTGGAGCCCCCGCCCGATGGTGACCGCTATCTGGGGTTCATGTTCTCTCAGGGTGAAGACGGTCCGGCCGCCGCACAAGCTCTGCGGGTGGCACATGGGCTGCTCGAGGTGGAAATAGAGGAGGAGGTGTAGCGGGAGGGCGGACCAAGACCGCCCTCCCGCCGCCGGTCAGCCGGGGAGGTGGCGCATCTCCGAGCCCACGTAGAGTTGCCGCGGTCGGCCGATCTTCTGCTCCGAGTCCGACAGGCCTTCCTCCCAGTGCGCGAGCCACCCGGGGGTACGGCCAATTGCGAACAGGACGGGGAACATCTCGACCGGGATGCCCATGGCCAGGTAGATGATCCCGGAATAAAAGTCCACGTTCGGGTAGAGCTTGTGGCTTATGAAGTAGTCATCGGCCAGGGCGATCCTCTCGATCTCCAGGGCGATGTCCAAGAGGGGACTGCGTCCGGTCACCTCGAAGACCTGGTCGGCGACCTTTTTGATCAGCTGGGCCCGGGGGTCGAAGTTCTTGTACACCCGGTGGCCGAAGCCCATGAGCCGGAACTCTCCCGCCTTGACCCGGCGGATGTAGTCGGGGATGTTGTCCACCGATCCGATGGTGCGCAGCATCCTGAGCACCTGCTCGTTGGCCCCGCCGTGCAGAGGGCCGTACAGGGCGGCGCAGGCGGCGGACATGGCCGCGTACGGGTCGGCCTCGGAACTGCCGACCAGCCGCATCGTGCTGGTGGAGCAATTCTGTTCGTGGTCAGCATGGAGAACCAGAAGGACGTTGAGGGCGCGTTCCAGGATGGGGTTGGGCTGGTACTTGAGCTCCGTCGCCCGCCACATCATGTTCATGAAGTTGCCGGCGTACGAGAGGTCGTCATCCGGGTAGGCATAGTAGAGCCCCATGGCATGGCGGTAGGCGAAGGCCGCCAGGGTCGGCATCTTGGCGATGAGGCGCACTATCTGGCGGTGACGAATCTCCGGATCGCGAATCTGCTTCGCCTCCGGATAGAAGGTGGAGAGGGCCGCAACCGAGGACACCAGCATGCCCATGGGGTGGGCATCGTGGTGGAACCCGTCGATGAAGCGCTTGATGCTCTCGTGGATGAAGGTGTGGTTGGTGACCTCGGCGGTCCAAGCGGATGACTGCTCAGGAGTGGGCAGCTCCCCGTTCAGGAGCAGATAAGAGATCTCCAGGAAGCTCTTGGTCTCGGCCAGCTCCTCGATAGGGTAACCCCGGTAGCGCAGGATCCCTCGGTCGCCGTCGATGTAGGTGATGGTGCTGCGGCAGCTGGCGGTGTTCTGGAACGCAGGATCGTAAGCCATCAGGCCGAAGTCGTCCTGATCCACTTTGATCTGCCTCAGGTCGAGAGCCCTGACTGCACCATCGACGATTGGCAGTTCGTAGCTCCTTCCGGTCCTGGAATCCGTGACCTTGAGCGCGCCCTCAGCCCCTGCCGCCGCTGTCCCTTCCGCCATATGCAACCTCCTGCCCGGTCCGGACCACTATCCGCACCCATGCTTCTCCTAACCGGTGCCCATCCACCGGTGTTCATCTCCTGCTAATATTCCGCCTTCGATATCGCTTGGAGCCAGCCCGGTAGCAGACGTCCACCTTCACGAGCGTCAACTCGCTCACGCCGATCAGGTCTGCGGACAGGGGGCGGGCGTATCGCAGTGGAGCTTGGCGGCGCTGATCAGGCCCCGCAGATCAATCATCGACCTGACCCAGAGGGAGTGATCACCTGGCATCCGTTCGGTTGGCTCCCCGCCCGCCGCCGGAGCCGGGGTAAGGCTCGACGGTGAGGATCGACTCAGTCGGGATCTGATGTGAGACGCTCATCTCGGCCCAGGTCGGCAGGCCGGGCCAATAGAGTCACGCCGACCGGAGCGAATCCTTGTTTGTCGACATGATCCTGATCGCGCTGGTGGTGGGCTTCGCCACCAGCATCGGAGCCCACTACACCGGGGCGTGCATGGGTATGCCACATGCCCTGGGGGTTGTCTCGAAGTGGCAGGCGCTGCTTCTGATGGCTCCGCTCGCCCTGCTTGGGGCCGCGCTGGCCAGCCACCCTGTGGAGAATACGGTCGCCCTACGTCTCACCGGACGGAGGCTCGACATCACGGAGGAGATCGCGGTGATCGCACTGGCGTTCGCCCTTACCACCACATACAACCGGATCAGGGTACCCACCTCCACGATTCAGCTCCTTGTGTTCTCGCTGGTCGGGGTCGCGATCGGATCCGGCGTTGGAGTTCTGTGGAGGACGGTGCTGGTGCTGGTGCTGGTCTGGCTGCTGGCGCCCGTGGTCGCGGTGCTCCTCGGCTTCAGCTTCACCAAGGTGATTGACCTGGTGACTCGGGCACGGGCTGAGGAAGCCCATCCCCGGCGAGTGGGAACTCACCGTGCCATCGCCCTTTGCCTGGTGGCGGTTGGCGGCGTCGCGTCGTTCACGATGGGAGCCAACGACGTCTCTAACGCCAGCGGGTCCCTGGTGGCCACCAGGGTGGCCGATCCACTGGTTGCCGGGGCCATAGGGGGCCTTGGTCTGGCGCTGGGGGTGCTGACCTGGGGAGGACCGCTGCTCAAGAGGGTGGCCTTCGACATAGTTAAGGTGGATCAATCGATGGCGCTGGCAGCTCAGTTGGTGCAGGCGCTGGTGGTGTTGACAGCGGTTGCCTTCGGGCTGTTCACGTCCATGAATCAGGCGCTGGTGGGAGCCATGGCGGGTGCCGGCCTCGCCCGCGGGCAGGGGCGCATCGACCAGGCGGTGTTGAAGGGCATCGTCAAGGGCTGGGCCGTGGGGCCGAGTTCGGCCCTCGTGCTGGGCCTGCTGCTTGGACGTCTCACCTTCGTCCTGCGCTGATCCGCCGCCACGCCGGCAGGTTCTCTCTGCCCCAGCGGCTTCGCCCCTCCGGTCCGGCATATGACGAGCCATCTCGCCGTGCGAGACATGACCACGAGGAGCCTTACAGGCGGGCGCTGCCTTGATCATCATCCCCCGGTGCAAGGGGGACGAAGCGTGGTGTTGGCCCCCGATCCTCGTCAGACCGGACATTCGTCCTGTGACCAAGAGAGCGCGGGTGGAGCAGAGGATCAGCGTCTATGCGGGACCCACCAGGTCCGAGGTGCTGGACCGACTGCAGGCCGGCATTCAGCAGCTGACCGCCTCCGCAAGGTGGACGGCCTGGCTGCGGTTCTGCCGTCGTTTTCGGCGCTACAGCTTTCAAAACCAGATCCTGATCCTCTCCCAGAGGCCGACCGCCACCTGGGTTGCCGGCTACAGGGCTTGGCAGGAGATGGGGCGCCAAGTCCGCCGTGGGGAGCGGGGCATCGCCATCCTCGCCCCCGTTCGAATCGCGGACCACAGCGATCCGTCTGATGAGGACCGGCGGGAGCTCGCCGTTGCCTTCCGGGTGGTGCGGGTCTTCGACTTGGAACAGACCGAGGGCCCGGTCCCGCCCAAGCCGCTCGACGACCTCGGCGACATGGAGCAGGGCTCGGAACTCCCACGACTTCTGGACCAGGCGGCCGCTCTCGGGTTCGCCATTGAGTTTGCAGAGCTCCACGGCGAGCGGCACGGGGACTGCAGCCATACGCTCCGGCGGATACGTCTGCGCCAGGGCATGGGTTCAGCCCAGACCTTTAAGACCGCTGCTCACGAACTTGCCCACGCGATCTTGCACGGGCCCGAATTCAAGGGTGACAGAGCCCTGGCCGAGTTGGAAGCGGAGAGCGTCGCGTATGTGGTCTGCGACGGGGTCGGAGTGGACAGCAGCGCATACAGCTTCGGCTATCTCGCGAGCTGGGCCGGGGGCGGGGAGGCTGCGGCCCGGGTGATCTCACAGGCCGGGACAAGGATCAGTGCGGCGGCCGGAGAAATCCTGGAGCGCGCAGGATACCTCAGGGCTGGCTGAGCCCATCCTGCCGTTGAGGCTGTCGAGCACGGCGCTATCTTGTTGCCAGCAGTGATGAGAGCACAGCCACCGCCGGCCAGCAGCGATCCCTTGGATTCGGCTGCGACCTACGGCCGTCAGGTTGACGCTCTGGTCGAGGCCGGCATGCTGCTGGCCTCTGACCTCTCACTGCCCCGCGTGCTGGAGCGGCTGGTCGCTCTGGCGGCCGAGCTGACCGGGGCCAGGTACGGCGCCGTGGGGGTTCTTGGACCCGACGGGGCGATAAGCGAGTTCCTCACGGTGGGGATGTCCCAAGAGCAGCGCCGGGCAATCGGGCCGCCGCCCAGTGGCAGGGGGGTCCTCGGTCTTTTAATCTCGGACCCGAGGCCGTTGCGTCTCGACCGCATCGAGGCCCACCCCGAGTCCGTGGGCTTCCCGCCCAACCATCCGCCCATGTCCACCTTCCTCGGCGCTCCCGTGCACTCGAGCGGAAGAGTCTTCGGCAACATCTATCTCACCGATAAGGAGGGAGGCGGGTCGTTCGACGACGAGGATGAGAGGCTACTGGTCACCTTGGCCGGCCAGGCAGGGATAGCCATTGCCAACGCCAAGAGTTTCGAGGAGTTGAGCCAGCGCGAACGATGGCTGCGAGCCCTGCACCAGACCACCTCGGCTATGCTCTCCGGAGGGTCCGTGGAGGCTGTGCTTGATGCCATAGTCCGGGTGGCACGCGAGATGACCGATTCGATGCTGTCCGCGATCGTGAGGCCCGGTCCTGGACCCTCGGGCCGCCTGGTTGTCACCGCCTTTGCCGGATCAGGTGGGCATCGCCTTGAGCACCTCGAGCTCCCCAGCTCCGGAACGGCGGCCCATGCGGTCATGCGAACGGGTCGGCCGCGGGTGGTGGAGGCGGGCAGCTCACAGGCCGCCTGGCTGGCGAGGGCAGGGGTCGCCGTGGGACCGATGATGGTCGTGCCACTGACGGTTCGCCAGCGAGTCGAGGGCACGATTCTGATCGCCAGGGCCCCGTCTGCCAGGTCCTTCCGGGACGAGGAGCTGAGCCTGGTGGACAGCTTCGCCACCCAGGCGGCGCTTGCCATTGACTATCTCCGTATCCAAGAGCAGTTGCAGCGCTTGGCCGTTCTCCAGGAGCGCCAGCGGATAGCCCGTGACATCCACGACGATCCGGTCCAGGCTCTGATCTACCTGGCGCGCAAGCTGGAGGGGCTGTCCCATGCGGACCCTTCAGTTCCGACGGCCGCACAGGTTGGCGAGCTCCGGAGCATCGCGGTTGCCGTCTCGGACGGGCTTCGCCAACTCACGGAGGGCCTAAGGTCGCAAACCCTTGAAGAGCATGGACTAGGCCCGGCCCTTGTGGAATTGGGCCAGCGCTTTCAATCTCGGGCAGGCGCGACGGTCTCCGTCGTCGTCGATGAGTCGGTGGGAAGGATTGGTGAGGACCTGGAGCGTGCCTGGCTAAGGGTCGCCCAGGAGGCGCTGTCCAACGTTGAGCGCCACGCCGGGGCCGGCCGGGTCGGGGTTCGGCTGGATCGGCGCGGTGCCCGTGTGAGGCTTGCGGTGTGGGATGACGGGGTCGGGTACCGCACGGTTTACGGCAGGGCCAGACGAGAGGGCCTGGGCATTCTCGGGATGCGTGAGCGTGCCCAACTACTGGGCGGCAGGATCCGGCTCAGGTCGCGGCCCGGAAGAGGAGCCCTGCTGATCGCGGATGTCGTGCCGAAGTCGGGTGACGCCAGCTCATCCGCGACCCGTGGGGAGCCAACGGAGGCAAACACCTAGTCGCGGCCCCTGGTTTTTGACCGCTAGTGGGCAGGGTATCCGGGTTAAGGTGGGAAGGGAGAGCTATGACAGAGCAGATCACGATCGTCATTGCCGAGGATCACACCCTGGTGCGCGAGGGGACCAGGGAGATTCTGGACCGTGAGCCGGACTTCACCATAGTGGGAGAGGCGGCCCGCGGCGACGAGGCGGTGCAGATGACCCTGGAACTGCGGCCGAAGGTCCTTCTCATGGACATGCGCATGCCCGGTCTGACCGGCATTGAGGCCACTCGTAAGCTGGCGCCTGATCTTCCCGAGCTCAAGATCCTGATCTTGAGCGCTCATGAGGACGAGGACTACGTGCGGGAAGCGCTGGCGTCCGGAGCCAGTGGATACTTACTGAAGACCTCCCCCGGGACTGAACTCGTCGAGGGGGTTCGCGCGGTCGCGGCAGGGTCGACCGTGCTATCCCCGTCACTCACCCGCAAGCTGGCGCAGGTGAGGCTGGACCCGAGCCGAGCCACCGACCGGCTTAGCAGCCGCGAGTTCGCGGTCCTGCGCCTGATCGCTCAGGGCAGGGCCAACAAGGAGATCGCGCTTGAGCTTGGCATCAGCCTGCGCACCGTCGAGGGGCATCTGCACAACATATTTGAGAAGCTGAGGGTGGGATCGCGCACCGAAGCGGTGGTGCATGCCGTCAACCATGGGTTGCTCTCGATCGAGAGCCCGGGCAACACTTGATCGTCATGAACGCGCCCGGCCCGGCCAACTGTGGCCAGGGGGCTGGTCGCGACGATTATGCGCTCGGTCTCTTCCGAACCGAGGAGCACGAGCGCAAGGCCCTGGCGGAGCGGATCCACGAAGATCCGTTGCAGACCCTGAGCCACATCCGTCGGCTGTTGAGCCATGCCACGGAAGCCTCAGTCGACCCGGATGAGCTGGCCGACATCGTCCGCGAGGCGTCTCGCCTCACGGCTGCCGTGGGCGACCACCTGCAGGACATCGCCAAGGACCTGAGGCCGGCGGTCCTGGACGACTTTGGCCTTCTGGCTGCCCTCCGGGTCCTCGCGAGCGACCTCAGCCTGCACGGCTCGGCGAACGTGCGCTTCGCTGTCCAGGGTGAGGAGGCCCGGCCGGATCCGGACATCGAGGTCGGGTGCTATCGGATCGCTCAGGACGCACTCCGCAACGTGGAGCAGCACGCTCAGGCCGCCAATGTTGATCTGCGCCTCATTCTGCGGCCCAACAGTGTTCGTCTAGTGGTGGCCGACGACGGCGTCGGCTTCCCGAAGCACACCGGGGCTGCGATTCCCTACGGCCGGGGCCTTCTGGCCATGCGGCAGCGAGCCCTGGCCCTGGGTGGCAGTCTGCGGATCCGCAGCGCTCGTCCCTCAGGGACAGTGGTCCGTCTCTGTCTGCCCCGAATCCCTGGGCCCGCCAATCTCTAAACATCGGACGGTAGTCGGCGCGCGGATGTACTCAGACTAACGGAGTTCCGCCCCAGCCAGAACCCTCGGGTCAGCCACCATCCAATCTCACCCAGGCCCAATCCACTCTTGCTGCGGGGCCAGCACCCTAACGGGGCTTAGGGCGGACGGTCCAGTCGACCACCTGCTAGCAGTGTCGAAATGGGTTCCGTCCGGCCGGCTATATCGGCTTGACAGACCACGGACGCCGTGCGTACGATGCGCCTCAATGTCGACAATCCTCAATCGACGGTCTACACGCAATGAGGTCAGTAAGCAAGCTGTCGATATCACGGTGGCTCAAGGTATGCCAAAGCTTTGACGTCCAACGGGCATGGACAGCTAATTAGCACTCCGCGTCAGAGGGAGCAGGGGGACAGCGCATGAGAAAGTGGACCCTAGTGTTGGCGGCGTCCTTGGTGATACTTTTGGCGGGGTGCGCATCTGGAGGAGCGACTTCAAAGTCATCGTCGGGTGGCGCCACCGTCACGTTCGCCCTCCCAGCGGGAGTCACCCCCACCTATATCTCGCCCTTTGTCAGTGGCCCGGTATCTAACAACATCGACCTGTTCCAGTTCACTCCGTTTATGTGGCGGCCCCTGTACTGGTTTGGAAGCAACGGTACTCCCTCGATTAACTATCAGCAGAGCATGGCGGGCCCGCCTGCCTACTCCAATGGGGGCAAGACCGTGACCGTGACTCTCAACCACAAGTTCACGTGGTCCAATGGCAAGCCCGTGACCAACCGCGATGTCGAACTTTGGCTGAACATCCTCATGGTGGAAAAGGGGAACTACCTAGGGTACAGCCCCGGCAGCATACCTGACGACTTGGCCAGCATGTCCTTTCCCCAGTCAACTCCCTACCAATTCAGCCTCACATTCAACAAGGCGTACAGCCCGCTTTGGATCCTCTACGATGAGCTCAGCGAAATCGTCCCGATTCCGCAACAGGCTTGGGACAGGACGTCATCGACTACCCCAGTCGGAAATTATGACCTGACCGCGGCGGGCGCGACCGCGGTTTACAAGTACCTAAATGGCCAAGCGACCACCGAGTCCACCTACACGACGAACCCTCTCTGGAAGGTCGTCGACGGTCCTTGGACGCTCAACCAATTCTCGACCGTGACCGGAGCCTCCACCTTCGTGCCCAACAGGGCGTACACCGGGCCCGGCAAGCCACACATCGCCCGCTTCGAGGAACTTCCGTTCACGAGTACGAGCGCAGAATTCGATGCCCTCAGATCCGGCCAACTCGACTACGGCTATCTGCCGCCTGAAGATGCGACGCAGGCTGCCTATTTTCGCAGCAAGGGCTACACCGTGGCGAACTGGACTGACTTCGGTTTCAACAACTTCTTCCTAAACTACACGAGCCCTAACCTTGGACCCGTCTTCAAGCAACTCTATGTGCGCCAGGCGCTGCAGACCTTGATCAATCAACCGCAGATTTCCCAGGACATCTGGCACGGCTACGCATTCCCCACCTACGGGCCCATCCCACAGGTTCCGAGTAGTAACTACCTGTCCGCAACCCTTAAAAAGAACCCCTACCCGTACAGCGTTGCTCACGCAGAATCGCTGCTTCGAGCCCATGGCTGGACCGTGGTCGCAAACGGGACCGACACCTGCGTGCATCCCGGGACGGGCGCCGACCAGTGTGGGGCTAATATCCCAGCAGGTACGAAGCTCGCCTTCACGGAGGAAGTCGCCACTGGATCAGCTCCTTTCTTAGCTGAAGCGGAGGACATGGTCTCAAGCTGGGCCAGTGCGGGTATCTCGGTGACCATCCAGCAAAAGTCAGAGTCGGCCATCTTCGCAACCCTCGAGCCGTGCTCAAGTGGTGATGCGGGATGCAACTGGCAAATGGCTAACTTCGGCGAGCCAGGCTCCACACCAACGTACTCACCCCAGTACCTGCCGGCCCCGGGCCCCTGGTTTGGGACAGACGCATCGAACAATGTGATGGGCTATAGCAATGCCAGAATGGACCAGCTGATTGCCGCCACCTATGTTAACGGGTCGATCGCCGCCGTTCAAAACCTGGCCGAGTACGCTGCGGAACAGTTGCCCGGACTGTGGGAGCCCAACTACGCCTATCAAATCTCCGTAATCAGCCCAAAGCTACGCGGCGCTGTCCCGCAAGACCCCAATCTCAATCTCTATCCTCAGAACTGGTCTGTTTCGTGATAGGGTTTGCCGGCGTGCCGCTTGACGGGCTCTGGGAGCGCGCAGAGCGAGCTGGATCTGAGTGAGCTTCCATGCTGCACCCGCATCGACGAGGTCGGCGACCTTGGGCGGACGCCCTTGCGGGTGCCCCGGGCGGGTGAGTGCCTCGAGTCGAAGCCGGCGGGCCTGGCCCACCGGCTTCGACTCCAAATGTCACAGTTCCTTTGACGGCGGCCGGGAGTCGTCACAAGTCGTGCTCCCCAGAGTCACCGCCGCAGGGTTACGACGATCCCCTCAGGCCGTTAGTCGCCGGGGGTCTCGATGACAGCGTACCTGATCCGGCGCGCGCTCCACGCGCTCATAGTCTTGTTTGGCGTTTCGCTTATTGTATTTCTGCTGCTGCACTTGCTACCCGGGGGGCCCGCGCGAGCCAGTCTCGGGCTCCGGGCCAACCCTGCATCCATCAGAGCGTTCGATCAGCAGTACGGTTTGAATCAGCCCTTGCCGGTTCAATACCTCGTGTGGATAGGCCAGGTGCTGCGAGGGAACCTCGGGTTCTCGTACAAGCTGAACCAGAGCGTGGACTCCCTGCTGGCGGAGAATGTCCCGCGAACTCTGGTCTTGATGGGCACCGCGACTATCATTGCCGTTGCCATCGCGATACCAGTTGGGATGCTCCAGGCGGTCAAGCGCAACTCCCCCGGGGACTACACCTTGACCGCCCTAGCCTTCCTGTTCTACTCGATGCCGAGCTTCCTGCTGGGCCTGGTTTTGATCATCGTCTTCAGCGATGTCTGGCCAGTCTTGCCATCCACCGGCCCGACAGCGACGTCTCCACTATTCGACCAGATTCCAAACCTGATCCTTCCCGTTGCCACGCTCGCACTGATCACGGTCGCGTTGTTCAGCCGCTACATGCGCTCGTCCGCACTTGACAACTTGGCGGAAGACTACGTGCGGACCGCAGCGGCCAAGGGCGTCAGTCGGCGAGCTGTCCTATTCCGCCATGTGCTGCCTAATGCCCTGCTGCCTATTATCACCTTGGTGGGACTCAGCCTTCCGGGAATTCTCGGAGGGGCGCTGATCGTGGAGTCGCTGTTCAATTACCCGGGTATGGGTCTTCTCTTCTGGAACGCGGCTCAGACAGAGGACTTCCCGGTGATGCTGGGTACCAGTTTGGTCGTCGGTATGGGCGTAGTGCTGGGTTCCCTGGTGGCCGACGTTTTGTACGGAATAGCGGACCCACGTATCAGGTACCAGTAGGGTGCCACAGTGGAGTTGTCCCCGCATAAAGCTGTGGGGGCTCAGCGTCCGATGAACTCCGCGGAGACAGAAGCCGCTATCTTTGAAGACTCCGAGCCAAGACGGTCCTTGGGGGCGTCAGCGGTCGCTGTGTTCGGACAGAACACTTTGGCTCTGGTGGGACTGGCCATGGTGGCCGCGTTCTTTCTGTTCTGCTTCGTGGGGCCGCTCGTTTACCACACAAACCAAGTCGCTACCGCCGTGGCCCAGGCCAACCGCCCGCCGACCGCCGCTCACCTCCTCGGGACTGACGCCGTGGGGTATGACGAGTTGGGGCGCCTAATGGTGGGGGGGCAGATCACGCTTCTGGTGGCGGTCGCGGTCGCGGTATTGGCCACTACGATCGGCCTCATATGGGGTTGCGTCGCTGGCGTTTCGGGGGGAGGGCTTGATAGCCTTATGATGCGCATCGTGGATGCGGCTTTGGCCATTCCAGGGCTGTTTCTGCTGATATTCCTGGATTCTATTTTGAAGCCATCAGTGCTGGTTCTGATCATGGTGATCACGGCTTTGGCTTGGCTGGTCCCTTCTCGACTGGTTCGAGCCGAGGTTCTCAGTCTGCGCCAGCGCCCGTTCGTAGAAGCTGCCAGAGGCGCAGGAGCAACCGGGGTGTGGGTGATCTTGCGGCACCTGATCCCCAATGTCTTTGGGACCGTTGTCGTCAATGCGACGTTTCAGGTTGCGGATGCGGTGCTGACCGTCGCTGCGCTTAGCTTCTTGGGGCTCGGAATTCCTCCCCCCGCGGCCAACTGGGGCAGCATGTTGGCCAATGGCGTTAACTATGTGTTCGCCGGGTATTGGTGGCAGATATGGCCGGCAGGTGTGTGCATAGTGGCGGTGGTGGTGGGGTTCAATTTCATAGGGGACGGACTCCGCGACACGGTGGATGTGCGTATGCGCGCCGGACGTAGCTGATGCCCCCTTCAGCGACCCGGGGCTCGGGGCAGAGCTGGGCGCGTGGCCGAGACCACCGCAACGGGCGTGAGATGACCGGGTCTAAGTGCAGATGTGAGCCGGAATGTTGCTGCGGCGTGTTGGGAGGTGATCGAGGATGACCGAGGTGCGGGGCGCGGTTGCCTATTTGACGGGAGCAGCCGATGGGCTCGGACGGGCCATCGCGGAAGAACTGGCGCGGCGAGGTATGCAGCTGGCGCTGTTCGATATTCAGGGGGCAAAGTTGACCGCTCTGAGCGAGCGCCTGGCGGCCTTTGGTACAACCACCTTCGCGTACTCGGTTGACCTGAGCGATGCTAAGGCAACCCAGATGGCAGTGGAGGCCGCCCTATCAGACTCAGGTCCTCCGCGCGTGCTTATTCATGACGCCGCTATTCTGAAGGAGCGCGAGATCGGGGAAGTGACCTTTGATGAGTGGCGCCGCGAGGTAGATACAAGCCTGCAGGCAGCATTCATACTGTCCAAGGCCGTGTGGCCTGCGATGGTTAGGGCCCATAGCGGAAGCATCATTTTCGTGTCATCGGGCTCGGCCCTGAGTGGGTTCGTGAAGGAGACGGCGTACACCCCGGCCAAGCACGGTCAGGAGGGGTTGATGAAGGTGCTGGCTCTACAAGGACGCCCACATAACATCGCCGTCAACACGATCACGACGGGGGCCCCGATCGACACCCCGATGTCGCACTCGCATTACACCGCCGATATGAAAGTCGGCATGGTGTCCCCTGCCCGGCTCGCTCCGGCGTTCGGGTACCTCGCATCTCTGGACGCTACCAACGCCACGGGGATGCGGTTCGATGCGTTTCAGTTGTCAGAAGCAATGGCATGGGCCCGGACCCACGGAGGTGGCAGCTGATGGGGGTGTGGCGCCTTGCGCGCTTGGGTCTGGCCCCCGGTGGTGGGAGCCAAGCGGCGCTGACTCAACCTCGCACGGACACTTCGTGGCCAGGTGCCGCGGGTCCTGGCTTCTGAGTGAGGGAATGGGACGGATTCAGTGGGGGCGGGTGAGGATCGGGGTGGTCGTCGCATCGCGATCCAGCCCGGAAGGATGGGCTGGACGGGGTCGAGAGGAGTGCGGCGTCAGCGGCGATGGCCGGTTGAAGTGAGCGTCAGGAGGTGGATGATTTGGGGCCCGAATGGGGATCTGCTGTTGGATTGGCGGGCAAGCGGGCGCTGGTGACGGGCGCCAGCGCGGGCATCGGCCTGGCCATCGCTAAGGAACTGGTGGGTAGCGGGTGCGCCGTCGCGATCGGCGCCAGGGGAGAGGAGCGCTTGCAGGGCGCTCAAGCGGAGTTGCAACAGATTGGCGGGCGGGTCTTCGCTCACGCGGTGGACGTAATGAGCGCGCCATCGCTGGGAGAGTTCGTCACCTCAGCCGGCGAAGCCCTCGACGGCCTTGACTTTGTGATTGCCAATGCAGGCGGTGCGGTGGGCGACGGGTTGGCTGCGGCCACGCCCGATGAGTGGGCGGAGAGCTACCGGCTGAACGTTGTTCACAGCGTCGAACTGGTGCGCCAGTCACTTCCGTTCCTAAGAGACTCGCCGGTAGCGTCGGTGGTGTTCATCTCCTCGATCTCCGGAACAAAGCCGGCGCCGCGGGCCCAGTATGGAGCCAGTAAGGCGGCTCTTATCTATCTCGCAGCCGCGTTGGCCAGGGAACTCGCGGAGCACCACATCCGGGTAAACTGCGTCAGTCCAGGGTCAATCCTCTTCCCTGGGGGCGGGTGGGACGGTTTCCGCACTCGTGAGCCAGAGAGGTTCGCGGAGTTTGTAGAGCGCGATCTTCCCGCTGGTCGGATGGGGACCGCAGAGGAGGTAGCCCGGGTTGTCGCCTTCGTACTGTCGCCGGCGGCCTCCTGGATCAACGGTGCAAACATCCCTGTCGACGGAGCTCAGGGGCGACCAAGCGCGGGCGGATGGTAGTTAATTGATCGGGACAAGCGCGGCGAGCCAGGCAGGCTTCATTGCTGGGCAACATGGGCGTCGGCACAGGTTTCGGCAGACCGCTGAGCGACGCGACAGGCCCGCCCGGCTACACGGAGCGCGCACGACCTGGCAAAGGCCGGGAGGGTGCGGCCGGTGGGCTCCTTGTCGACCACAGCGTTCCCTTGGCCATTCGTCGGAGTCTTCCTGGAGTAAGGATGCTGGTCATTCCCAGCCAACGTTCGCCCGCCGCATGCCCAGGGGCCCGCTGCGGCGTTGGGAATAGGATCGTGCGGGGTGGCCTCAACAGGTGGAAACCACCTCAGGCAGGCGAGGGTTGCCCGCTGTGTACGCCAGCCGCAGGACCCCATCATGAATACTGGATGTGAACGGCGTACTGGATTCTAGAGGTGCAAGCGATATGACCGAAACAACACCACGGCGGTCCAGGTTTCTGGTGGTAGGAGTGGACGGATCGGAGTCATCACGCCGGGCCCCGAGCTGGGCGCTTGAAGAGGCGGCACTGAGGTCTCTCGCCGTCCGGGTCGTGGGAGTGGCGCAAATCCACATCATGGCGCCGAGCGTGCCCGGTTATCCCTACGCAGACCAGCGCCTGGTGGACGACCTGCTCGAGGCGACCAGGAAGACGGTCACCGATGAGGTCTCGGCGGTCAACCGCGAGGGCAGCATCAGCGTGTCCGTTGAAGTGCTCATGGGGGTGCCTGCGGAGATCTTGACCGACATGTCCAAGGATGCCGCGATGCTGGTGGTGGGATCTCGAGGGAGAGGAGGATTCTCCGGCCTGCTGCTGGGCTCGGTCTCTCAGCAGTGCGTCAGTCATGCCAAGTGCCCGGTCATGGTGGTCAGGCCATCAGCGGCTGACTCGCCAGGGTGAGCCGGCGCCCACCGGGCCCGTGTGATCGTCCGGATCCGAGTGGGCCCGGTCCGGATACGCTCGTTTTGTGAGGTCTCCCTGGCGTTGGCGTGCGGCGCTGGTTGCGGCTCTGGGTCTGCTGGTCACGGCCTGCGCTTCCTCAGCGGTGACTCCCTCTGGCTCGCCAACCGGTTCCGCTGTCGGCCCTGCCCTGCATCCTCCCCGGTACCTGCCCCCTCAATGCTCCAACCAATCCGAGTTGGCGGGGTGGACGGTAGCGCAACTGGCGGCTCAACTGGTGATCGTCCCCGTCGAGGAGGACCAGGTCGCCCAATCCAGCCCTGAGGTGGTGGGCGGGGCTGGTGGTCTCCTGCTGTTCGGGAGTTCGGCCCCGGCGAATCTCGGCCAGCAGGTTCGAGATCTCGACCGGCTGGCTCCCCAGGTGCCCCCCTTTGTCATGACCGACGAGGAGGGGGGCGGGGTGCAGCGCATGGCGAATCTGGTGGGGGCGATTCCTTGGGCGCGACAGATGGGCTCGACCATGACGGCGGCACAGATAGAGATCCTGGCCAAGGGTCTTGGCCAGCGGCTGCTGGCGGCAGGGGTGACCATGGACCTGGCGCCGGTGCTGGACGTTGATGGAGGGCCTGGGCCCAGCGCCACCGACCCCGACGGCGCAAGAGCCTTCAGCGCATCGCCTTCGGTCGCGGCCGCCGACGGGTTGGCCTTCGCGGACGGGTTGGAGGCGGCCGGGGTCGTCCCTGTTGTGAAGCATTTCCCCGGCCTGGGTGGCAGCAGCGGGAACACAGACGACTCGCCGGCCGCCACCCTTCCCTACGCCACTCTGCTCCAAGGGGGTTTGGTCCCGTTCGAGCAAGCGGTGAGCCAAGGGGTCCCGGCGGTGATGGTGTCCAACGCCTCAGTCCCCGGCCTGACCTCAGCACCCGCCAGCATCTCGCCGCAGGCAATCGAAGGTCTGCTCATCCGGCGGTTGGGATTTTCGGGGCTCATCATGACCGACTCTCTCAGCGCCGGAGCGATCACGGCGCTGCATCTGACCGTTCCGCAGGCGGCGGTCAGAGCCCTCGCGGCTGGTGCGGACATGGTGATGTTCAACTCCTCATCCCCAAGGGCTGTGCTAACCGGAGTGGAGCAGGCGGTGCAACAGGCCGTAACGCGGGGCCAGCTTTCGCGATCCATCCTGCTGTTTGCCGCCGACCGGGTGCTGGCAGCGAAGCGGGTGGATCTATGCTTGTCCCAGGCGATTGCCAGGCCTGGCCAGAGCGGTTAGGATGCAGTCACTCAGCCACGCGAAGGTGATGGCATGCGCTTGGTTTCCCGTGCCCGAGGGGAGGTGATGGGTGGCAACTGAGGTGACGGCTGCGGACATCCAGGCGGGGCGCGGCGTTGGCTCTTCGCCTGGCGCCGCCCGGGGCATCGAGATCGTGCCGCGCCGTGGTCTGCCGATCGTCGGGGTTGTGCTGGTGGCTCTCATCGTGGCCATAGCCGGCAACTGGCTCTGGGCACTGGACTTCTTCCATGTGGTCGGCGGGGGTCTGTGGACGGCGATCGACCTATTCGTTGGCCTGGTGATAGGGCCGATCCTTGGCCGCCTCTCGATCTCAGCCCGGATGGAGTTCTCGGCACGCTTCATGCCCAAGATGGTCCTGATCATGCCGACCCTGGTGACCATGACCTTGGGTTCGGGCTTCCAACTGGCCCGACGCCTCGGGAACCTCAGTGCCGTGTCTCCAAACCATGGCTGGCTGGTGGCGTCATTCGTCGTGGTCGGGGTCATGGCCGTGATCGCCCTAGGCGTACTCGAGCCCGCCAACATCGCGGTCCTCTTCGAGATGCGCCGGCCCAATCCGCGCGGTGAGGTCATCGCCAGGCTGATGCAGCGCTTCATCTACACCGCGGGAGTCACCGGGGTGATGCAGGTCGCGACCCTGGTGATCATGACCAAGCTCGCGAGTTGATGGCCCCGGGGGCTGGTCAGGGGACGCCCCGAGCGACCTCCGCCCCGGTCGGGGCGCTGGCCGTGGGGGCACTCTGTCTCATCGTGGCCGGCGGCATCTACCTGGCGGCGCACATCCCGGGGCCGGTCTCCCTGCTGCCGGCATACGTACTCCTGGTCGCTGCGGTTGGACTGATCGCAATTGCGGGGAGCATGCTTTGGCGCCTGACCGAGTTCAATTGGGCCTGTTTCTTCCGGGTCGGACGCTGGTCTCTGCTCGCTTACCTGATCAGCGCCGGCATGCTCGAGTACGTTTTCGTGCTGGACAGGGTGCCCCGGGCGGAGCTCGTCCTGCTGACCTCGATGCTGGTGGTCTACGCTGTTGACATCCCGCTCATCCTCGCCTTCACCGTGGCGCGCCTCCAAGACCTCACTACCTAGCGCCGCGAGAGTGCGGTAGGCGTCCTCCTGGCCGGGCCGATCTCGGCCGCGATCCCGGAGCTATCGGGTCCAGCAAACTAACGAGTTGATGCCCATCACCTTGTCGCCCTCGACGGGCGCGTCGGCGCCGCGTCCGGTATCCCGTCCGATCGTCATCCTGCTGGCGGTTGCGTGCGGGCTGGCGGTGGCCAACCTCTACTACGCTCAGCCGCTGCTGCATCTGCTGGCGGCCAACTTCGCGACCAGCTCGGCCGTGGTCGCGACGGTGGTCACAGTGACCCAGGTCGGCTATGCGGTGGGCCTGGTGCTGCTGGTTCCCCTCGGGGATCTCCTGGACCGCAGGCGGCTGGTTGCGGTCGTTCTGGTGATCGACGGCATAGCCCTGTGCGGAACGGCTTTGAGCGGCAGCCTGCTCATCTTCGAGGGCTGCTCACTGGTGGTCGGTTGCACCTCGGTGGTCGCTCAGGTGCTGGTGCCGCTGGCGGCTGACCTGGCATCGGCCGAACGCCGTGGCCGGGTAGTTGGAACCGTCATGAGCGGGCTGCTGCTGGGAATCCTATTGGCCCGAACAGCCTCCGGGCTGGTGGCCGCAGCGGCCGGCTGGCGCACCGTCTACTGGATCGCTGCGGGCGCCATGATGGTGCTGTCTCTGACCCTGACTCTGTCTCTGCCCGACGATCCGACGTCCAGCGACCTGAATTACCTGGCGCTGCTGGGGTCCGCTGTCAGCATGGCACGGCAGGAGCCGGTGCTGAGGCAGCGGGCCGTCCTGGGTGGCCTTGCGTTCGCCGCCTTCAGTGCCACCTGGACGACTCTGGCCTTCTTGCTCGCGGGGAGCCCGTATCACTATGGGACGGCCGTCATCGGCCTCTTCGGGCTGGTGGGCGCCGCGGGGGCCCTTTGTGCCAGCTTTGCCGGGCGGCTGGCCGATAGAGGCTGGGAACGCGCGGCCTCGATCGGGTTCGCCGCGCTGGTGGCGCTGGCCTTCCTGCTCATGGTAGCCGGGCGTCGCGACCTGGTGGCGCTGCTGGCCGGGATCGTGGCCCTGGACATCGGCGTCCAGGGGCTGGGCATCACCAACCAGAGCCTGATCTATCGTCTCCGCGATGGCGCGCGCAGCCGCCTCAACAGCGTCTACATGACGACCTACTTCGTCGGTGGCGCCTCCGGGTCGGCCCTCGGAGGCCTCCTCTACTCCACGTCGGGCTGGGTCGGGGTCTGCTGGCTCGGGCTGGCACTTGCCATCCTGCTCATAGCGGTCTCGGCCAGAGGTTCCCGGCGGGGCGGCCGCCTCTCACTGTGGAGCGGAGGGGGCGTCCAGAAGTCAACTGAGCCTCTCCAGGATCATGGCCATGCCCATGCCTCCCCCGACACACATGGTCTCCAGGCCGAGGGTGAGGTCGCGGGTGCGCAGCCCGTTCAGCAGGGTGCAGGTGATGCGGGCGCCGGTCATCCCGAACGGGTGGCCCAGGGCGATCGAGCCGCCGAAGACGTTTAGCTTGTCGCCCATCGGGTCAAGCCCAATGCCACGCGCCGAGGGGATCACCTGAGCGGCGAACGCTTCGTTGATCTCCACCAGGTCGATGTCCGCGATGGTCATGCCGGCCCGTCGGAGGACCTGCTCGGTGGCGGGGATCGGGCCGAGGCCCATGTACTCTGGCTCCAGGGCCGCCACCGCGGTAGCCACCACCTTTGCGAGCGGGGAGATTCCCAACTCGCGGGCGCGGTCAAGGGACATCACCACCAGCGCCGCCGCCCCGTCGTTGAGGGGACATGCGTTGCCCGCCGTCACCGTGCCCCCCTCCTTGAAGACCGGTTTGAGGGTGCTGAGCACCTCGATCGTTGTGTTCGGCCGGGGCCCGTCATCGGCTTCCAGCATCCGGCCGTCGGCGAGCGGGATCGGCAGTATCTCTCGGGCGAAGAAGCCGTCCTGCTGCGAGCGGACCGCCAGGTTCTGACTCCGGGCAGCGAAGGCATCCATCTCCGCTCGGGTTATCCCCTCACGCTCGGCCACGTTCTCGGCGGTAATGCCCATGGGCAAGTAGAGATCGGGCAAGCCCTCGTCGTTGCCGCCCAGGAGCCGAGGATTCCGGGCGTCGGGGGGATCTGACGTCCCATAGCCGTAGCGGCTCACGGTCTCGACACCCATGGACACGAAGACATCCCCCTCGCCGGCCCGGATGGCGTGCGCGGCCATCCTGGTGGTCTGCAGGGATGAGCTGCAGTAGCGGGTGATGGTGGTACCAGGGGCGTTGACCCCAGCCAGGATGCTGATCGCCCGTCCCAGGTTGAAGCCGGACTCCCCGCCGGGAAGCCCGCACCCGCAGATCACGTCCTCGATTTGTGCCGGGTTGAGTTGCGGGATCTGGGCCAGCACCTTCTGCAACACGAGGGCGCCGAGGTCGTCCGGGCGCCAGTCGACCAGGGAGCCCTTGCCCGCCCGCCCGATGGGTGAGCGGCCGGCTGCGACGATTACCGCGTCGGTCATGTAGCCACCTCCTTGCGATGACCGCACGATGGCCTGTCGGATGCACAGGTCACCAGGGGATCGAGTCGCTCCAACTATGAAGTATTCGGCAGCGGGGCTCACGGTGCTGGCGGTAGGCTGACCGTCGTGAGTGCGGCTTGGGACACGGCGGGTCGGCCCCGACTCGGCCTGTCACTCGGCTACTGGGGCGCGGCGCCGCCCCCACGGGTCCTGGAGCTGGTGGGGGAGGCAGAACGGCTGGGCTTTGATTCAGTCTTCACCTCCGAGGCCTACGGTTCGGATGCGTTCACTCCCCTCGCCTGGTGGGGCAGCAGGACCACCAGCTTGAGGTTGGGCACCGCTGTGGCCCAAATCCACGCCCGAACCCCGGCCGCGACCGCCATGGCCGCCGCCACCCTGGACCACCTGAGTGCGGGGCGGCTGGTGCTGGGGCTGGGAGTATCCGGCCCTCAGGTTGTCGAAGGATGGTACGGAGCCGAGTTCTCTCCTCAGCTGACCTCAACCAGGGAGTACCTAGCCATCGTGCGCCAGATCCTGCGCCGCGACCAGCCCCTGGAATTTCGCGGCGAGCGCTACCGGTTGCCACTTCCGAACAGCAGGGGCAAGCCGCTCCGTCTCACGGTCCACCCGAGGCGCTCCGATATACCGATCTGGCTCGGGGCCGAAGGGCCCAAGAACATCGCGCTGGCGGCGGAGATAGCCGACGGGTGGCTGGCCGGCTTTCACGCGCCGCGGCGAGCGGGATGGCAGCGTGAGGCCCTGCGGGCGGGATTCGCCCGCCGTGAGCCGGCGCTGGGCGGGCGCGCCTTCGAGATCGCCGCCAACCTGCCTCTCGTGGTCGGTGACACCGTTGAAAGCGCGGCAGACCTGGTCAGGCCGGTGATTGCCCTCTACGCCGGAGGGATGGGCAGCCGACAGCACAATTTCCATTTCGACCTCTTTTGCAGGATGGGCTTTGCCGATGAGGCAGAGCGCGTCCGGGACCTCTACCTGGGAGGGGATCATGCGGGGGCCGCCAGGGCGGTCCCGCTGAGGATGGTCGAGGAGTTTGCCTTGGTGGGCCCCTTGGCCAAGATCAAAGAGGAGGCTCGGGAGTGGATGGGGGGGCTGCCGACCGTACTCTTGGTCTCCGGTCCCGTCGAGGTTCTGCGGCTCGCGGCGGAGCTCTTCTTATGAGCCGCACCGATGGGGCTGAGCGCCAGCAGAGAAGGCCCTCGGCGGCTCGCGACCCCAAGGAGCGCTGGCAGTGTGGCGCTCCCCCTGTTGCCGCGATCACCCAGACGGCGGAAGATGGAGCAGGAGCGGCAGATTGGGACCCGTGCTCGTGGCATGGAGCCAAGGTAGGTGAGAGGTGAACCACTCAGTCTCTGAGGACGGGCTCAGTCGGCTAGCGGAGATGACCGGGCAGAGGCTTGGCGTCAGCCCTTGGCATGCGGTGACGCAGGAGCAGGTCAACTTGTTTGCCGATGCGACCCATGACCACCAGTGGATTCATGTGGATCCCGAAAGGGCGGCCCGTGGGCCGTTCGGCGGTCCGATCGCGCACGGGTATCTCACCTTGGCGATGCTGCCCGCGCTGCTCTCCCCAATGCTCCGGGTCAGTGGCGTGGCGCTCAGCGTGAACTACGGACTGAATCGGGTGCGTTTCACCTCGCCCGTCCGGATCGGCGCCAGGGTGCGGGCAGTTGCCGACGTCCTCCGCGTCGACGCCGTCGAGGGGGGGGTTCAGGTGCATCTGTCGGTGACCGTGGAGATTGAGGGTTGCGACAAGCCGGCGTGTGTGGCGGAGACCATAACCCGCCTGTATAGGGAGCAGGTCCGAAAGGTAGAGGAGGCCAAGGAGTGAGACTGGAGAACCGGGTGGCCCTGGTCACCGGGGCAGGGCGGGGGATTGGAGCGGCGACGGCTTCCCGGCTCGCGTCGGAGGGGGCGGCGGTGACGGTCGCCGACATCGACGCGGAGGTGGCCGACCAGGTGGCCGAGGGCATTCGATCGCAAGGCGGCAGGGCACTGGGAGTTGCTTGTGACGTCAGCCAGTCCGCCGCGGTCTCGGCCATGGTCGAGCGGACCGTGGGAGAATTTGGCAAGCTCGACATCCTGGTCACGTGCGCGGGCCTGATCAGGGACAACCTGGTCCACAAGATGACCGAGGAGGACTGGGACCTCGTCATTGACACCCACCTCAAGGGGAGCTTTCTCTGCGCTCAGGCGGCTCAGGCGGTGATGGTCAAGCAGCGCTTCGGACGCATTGTCCTGATCTCCTCGACCTCCGCCCTGGGCAATCGCGGCCAGGCCAATTATTCTGCCGCCAAGATGGGAATCCAGGGGCTGGCGCGCACGCTGGCCCTGGAACTCGGACGGTACGAGATCACGGTCAACGTGGTGGCCCCCGGCTTCATCGAGACCCGGATGACCGAGGCCACGGCCGCCCGCATGGGAGTCAGCTTCGAGCAACTGGCGCAGGGATTTGCCGCCACCAACCCCATAGCTCGCACCGGCAAGCCCGAGGACGTCGCGGGCGTGATCTCGTTCTTCGCCAGTGACGACGCGAGCTACGTCACCGGGCAAACCCTCTACGTGAGAGGAGCCCCCTAGGAGGTGCCGGACGGCATCCGGTCATTGAGCGGGAAGGCGGCGCTCGTCACCGGCGGCAGCCGGGGGATCGGGCTCGCGACGGCAAAGGTGCTGCTGGAGCAGGGTTGCCAGGTCGCCATCTCGGCTCGCAGGGCTGAGGGGCTGGGCTGCGCGCTGGAGCAGCTCTCGGCCGAGCCTGGCGCCGATGTGATCGGGGTGAGCGCCAATGCTGGTAGTGAGGAGGATTGCGAACGGCTGGTGGCGGAGGTCGTCGCCACCTGGGGCCGGCTGGACATTCTGGTCAACAACGCGGCCACCAGCCCCTATTTCGGGACCACCTTGGACGTTCCCATGTGGGCCTGGAACAAGGCGCTCGATGTGAATCTGCGGGGGCCTCTGCTGTTGGCCCGGTCGGCTCACCGCAGCTGGATGCGGGAGCACGGCGGCCGGATCGTGAACGTGTCCAGTGTCGGAGGCAGCCAACCGGCGCCGGGGCTCGGCCTCTACAACATCACCAAGGCGGGCCTGGAGATGCTTACCAGGCAGCTGGCGCTGGAGCTCGGGCCAGATGGGGTGCTGGTCAACGCGGTGGCGCCCGGCGTGGTCGTCACCGAGTTCGCCAGATCCCTGGTGGAGAACCCTGCGATCCAGCGGGCGACCGAGCTGCGCAACCCACTGGGGCGTTTCGCGGCACCCGAGGAGGTGGCGCGGGTGATCCTGTTTCTGGTCTCCGATGGGGCTACCTACCTCAACGGGGCGGTCATTCCGGTAGACGCGGGCATCGGGTCCGGAGCCCTGCTTTAGACAATGGATGGGGGCCAGCGGAGGTGAAGAACGGCGCCGAGGAGCTCCGGCCATTGCGCCTCCGCCCCGGCAGATCAATAATCCAGAACGCAACGCAGAGGTGGGGGTCGCCAGGAGGGTGCAGTTGGAACTGAGAGACACGGAGGCGGAAGCTGAGTTCCGTTCCCGCTTGCGAGCCTGGATCGCGGAGAACCTGCCCCCGCAGCTGGTCGGGCTGGGAACACGCACCGAGCCCCTGGAGCCGCTGAGATCCTGGAGTCGTTCCCTCTCCCAGGCAGGCTACGTCGGCCTCACCTGGCCCAGCGAGTTCGGAGGTGGGGGTGGGGCCTACGCTCTGGACGCGATCGTCCTCGAGGAATTGGCCAGGGCCCAGGCCCCCCAGCACCTGGGCGCCATCGGGATCGGGATGGCCGGCCCGACCATCATGGCCTACGGGACCGACTCCCAGAAGCGCCGCTTTCTGCCGCGCATCCTGAGCGCTGATGAGATCTGGTGCCAGGGCTTCTCGGAGCCCGGCGCAGGCTCTGACTTGGCATCGGTCAGGACCCGCTCTGAACGACGCGGCGACCACGTCGTGGTCAGCGGGCAGAAGGTGTGGTCCTCCTACGCCCATCTTGCCGACTGGTGCATCCTGGTCACCCTCGGCGATCCCATGGCGCCCAGATACCACGGGCTCAACTACCTGCTGGTGGACATGCACAGCCCGGGTGTGGAGGTGCGCCCTCTGCGCCAGATGACAGGGGACGCGGACTTCAACGAGATCTTCTTCACCGATGTCCAGGTCCCGGCCGCCAACCTGCTGGGCGCCGAGGGCGAGGGCTGGCAGGTTGCGATGACGACCCTTCTCCACGAACGCGCCACCTTGGGCTTTGCCCTCACGGGATTGCTCGACGCGGCGCTGCACCGGTTGCTGCAGCTGGCAGCCGAGGACCCCGCGGCCGCCGAACCATGGCTGGCGGACATCGCCAGAGAGTGGATTCAGTTGCAGGGTCTGAAGCTCACCGCGCAGCGCTCGCTCGGCCAGCTTGGGGTGACCGGGATGCCAGGGCCGGAGGGATCGGTGATCAAGCTCGGATGGTCGGAGTCCACCCAGCGCCTGACCAAGCTGGCCCGCACACTCCTGGGGCCAGAGGCTGTCCTGGACGACGGCTTCTGGCATTACCAGCAGCTGCGGAGTCGGGCCAACTCCATAGAGGCCGGAACCTCAGAGATCCTGCGCAACATAGTCGCCGAGCGGGTCCTGGGCCTGCCGAGGTCGCGTTGATGGACTTTCGATTCACGGCCGAACAGCAGGAGCTGCGAGAGCAGGCCAGGGCGTTTCTGGACCGCAGGGTGCCCACCGCGGACCTCGCCCGCACGGTGGATTCCGGGGACGGCTGGGATGTGTCGTCCTGGGGCGAGATCGCCAGCCTGGGATGGCTTGGAGTGTCGGTGGAGGAGGCAGATGGAGGCGCCGGGCTCTCCTTCCTGGAGGAGGCGATCCTGCTCGAGGAGTTCGGTCGCCACCTCTACCCGGGGCCGTATCTGGCGACGATAGGCATGGCTCTGCCGGCTGTCCCCGGAGCTCAGTTGGGGGCGCTGGTCTCGGGGCGGATGCGCTGGTCCACCTGCATGTCAGACGATGCGGGCCTGGTGGCGAACCTGCAAGCCGTCGACCGGGTGGTTCTGGAGGCCGGCGCTGAGCTCCTCGTCGTGGAGGCTACCGGCTCGCCCGCGACCTCCATTGACCCCAGCCGGCGGATGGGGCGGCTAGCGCCTACCGTAGATCGTGAGGTCCTGGCGACCGGCGCGTCGGCGAGGTCGCTGGCGTCGGCGATGAGGACCAGGAGGTTGGCGGCGCTGGCCGCCGAGGCTGTCGGCGTCGCTCAGCAAATGTTGGAGTGGGGCCTCGAACACGTTCGGGAGCGGGAGCAGTTCGGCCGCAAGATCGGCTCGTATCAGGCGGTGTCCCACCCTCTGGTGGACAGTTACGTGGGAATCGAGCTGGCCCGGTCCCTGACCTACTGGGCGGCCTGGTGCATCAGCCACGACGCCGTCGATCGCCAGCGAGCGGCAATCGCGGCCTACTCCGCCGCGTCGGAGGCCGCGGTTTTCACCTGCGAACGGGTGATCCAGGTCCATGGTGGGATGGGGTTCATCTGGGAGAGCCCGCTCCACCGCTACTACAAGAGGGCTCTTTGGATCCAGAACTTCGGGGGTCCGGCGCGGTTGCACCGGGCGTGGCTGGCCCGCGACCTGATTGCCGGAGCCGCCCAGACTGCTCTAGAAACCGCCACGCCAAGCGACGAAGGAGGATCGACTCCGTGACCATGATGCAGGCGTCCCTGAACAGCTGGCTCATGTTCGAGCACGCGGGAAAGTACTTTGCCGACACCGAGATCGTCACCCAAATCGGCCCCAAGCAGCGCCACCGCTACACCTACCGTGAGTTCAGTCAGCGGACCCAGCAACTGATGCATGCGCTGGACCGGCTGGGGCTGGAGGATCAGGCCCACGTCGCCACCCTGGCCTGGAACGGATATCGCCACCTGGAGTGTTACTTCGCCATTCCCTGCACGGGCAGGGTGCTGCACACGCTCAACCCGCGCCTGCCCACCCCGGACCTCGAGTTCATCATCCAGGATGCCGAGGATGAGGTGATCTTCGTAGACGAGAACCTGCTTCCAGTGCTGGAGCGCGTGAAGGGGGCGCTGAGCGGGGTGCGCCAGGTGGTGGTGTTCGCGGATGAGGTCCCGAAGTCTGGCCTCGCGAACGTTCTCAGCTACGAGCAACTGCTGGCCGACCAGCCGAAGGTGTATCCCCGCCGCGAGATTCCAGAGGAGACGACCCTCGGCATCTGCTACACGTCGGGGACCACAGGAAGGCCAAAGGGGGCGGAGTACACCCATCGCTCGACGTATTTGCACGCGATCACCACGACCTCGGGCGCCGCGACCGGCCTTGGCCCCCAGGACTGCGGCTTGGCGGTGGTGCCGATGTTCCACGTCAACGCCTGGGGCTCGCCGTTCGCGGCGACGATGGTCGGGGCGAAGCAGGTTTTCACCGGGCCCTTCATGGACCCGGCGACCATCGTCGACCTCCTGGAAGAGGAAGAGGTCACTGTGGCATTGGGGGTGCCCACCATCTGGTCGGGAGTGGCGGAGGAGCTGGCTCAGCGCCGGGTCAGGCTGCCTAGCCTGAGGGTGGTCATGGCCGGTGGGAGTCAACCTCCTATGGCGCTGATCGAACGCTATGAAAAGGAGTTCGGTTTGACCCTGGTGCAGGGCTGGGGGATGACCGAGACCTCCCCGGTTGCCAGCCTCGCCTGGCCGAAGCACAAGATGCACAATTGGGACCCGGACAGACTGCGCTCCGAGGTCAGGATCAAGGCTGGGCTGCCGCTCCCCGGGGTCGATGTGAAGATCATCGGTGACGACGGAGAGGATGTGCCTGCGGATGGGGCCTCCATCGGGGAGCTGCTGGTCAGGGGTCCATGGGTCATCGGCTCATATCGCAACGGCGCCACCCCGGACCGATTCACCAAGGACGGCTGGTTTCGCACGGGCGACGTCGCCACCATGACTGCCGAGGGATACTTCGTCATCGTCGATCGGACCAAGGACCTCATCAAGTCGGGGGGAGAGTGGATCTCGTCAGTCGACATGGAGGGCGACATCATGGCCATGCCGGGGGTGTTGGAGGCGGCCGTGGTCGCCATCCCTGATGAGAAGTGGCAGGAACGCCCGATGGCGGCTGTGGTGCCTAGGCCGGGCGTCGCCCTGACCCTGGAGGATGTGCGCCAACATCTGACCGCACGGGGCTGGGAGAGGTGGCAGCTGCCGGACCGCCTGGAGATTCTGGATTCGGTCCCGAAGACTGGGGTTGGGAAGTTCGACAAGAAGGTGTTGCGCGCGCGCTACGGCGATTCGACGCAGTAGCCCATGGTGGCGACAGGACCGAGCCGGGCCGCTTACCCCGCCTCCTGGCGCCCGTTTCGACCGGGCCTGTCCTATACGGCTCTCAGGATCAGGGCCGATCTCCCGGCGCGCGTCTGCCCATGGCCGATGCCGGTCGCCCTCGGCTCCATCGGCCGGTCTGCCGCGGTGTCGTGAACTGACCTCGCGGGGGAGCGGCGGCTGGCCTCCGCGCGCCTGGGTGATGCGGAGGGCGACCACCGATGAGGTCCTCCTCCCTTCCTTTGACGAAGGTCATCGACCCTGTCGAGAGCAGGGCAGCGGCATCGACGAACTGCAGCGCCGGCGCCCCGGCCCTGCGCAGCTTGCGCCACTTCTCGCCGTCGTCCTCGGAGAGGAACGTCAGCGCCCGCCCTTTGGCGCCATTGCGTGCGGTGCGCCCGATGCGGTGGGTCAACCACTGAGCCGTGTCCGGCAACTCGTAGTTGACCACCAGGTTGACGTCCTTGACGTCGATCCCTCGGGCCGCGACGTTGGTCGCCACCAGCACCACCGCTTCCCGCCGGCGGAATGCGGCGATGGCGCGGTCCCGGGCGGCCTGGGAAAGATTGCCCTGCAGCTCGGCCGTTGAGTGTCCCCGCAGAGCCAGGTCGTGGGCCAGCTTGCGGGCCCCGTGCTTGGTCCGGTGGAAGACGATAGTGGAAGCCGACTGCTTCAACAGCTGGCTCAGGAAGTCCACCTTCTGGGCCCGGGCCACCGATATCAGCCCATGCTCCAGATCGGACTCCTCGGGCGGGGCTATGGCAACCCGGCCCGGGTCAACCAGGTGTTTGCGCGCCATGCTGGTCACCCAGTCGGGCATGGTCGCCGAGGCGAGGACGGTCTGACGGGGCACCGGGCTGATGCGCTGGTTGGTTCGCTCGGTGAGGTTCTCCACATCCTTGGCAAAGCCCGCGTCCAGCATCTCGTCAGCCTCGTCCAGAACCAGGTACTGGACGGCACCTAGGCGAGCGGCCCCGCGCTGAGCCATGTCGACCAGCCGCCCCGGGCAGCCAATGATCACGTCCGCCGACCGCAGCTGATTGATCTGAGCCCCGTATCCCACCCCGCCGAACACCAGGGCCACGCGCAATCTGGGGTCCAGTCGGTTGAGGACCCCGCCGATCTGGGTCGCAAGCTCCCGAGTGGGGGTGATGATGAGCCCACGCGGCGCGCTCTGAGCGTGTCCTCCAAGCTTTTCGGAGAGCGGGATCAGGAAGGCCAGGGTCTTACCCGAGCCGGTCGGCGATTGAATGACGCAGTCACGCCCTGGGATCAGAATGGGCAGTGCCAACTCCTGCACCGGAGTGGGTTGGGTGAGGCTGTGCCGGGTGAGGTTCTCCAGGGTGCGCGCGCTCACACCCAAATCCGCAAATGTGTTCAACTTGATGTCCCTGGGCCAGCGGCCCAAATTTGCCCTCGCCGGCTTGTCTGTTCATGCTTCTCGAGGACGCCGCAGAGGGAGCGGGGCGAGGTATCACCAAGAGGCTGTAGCAGTCTTATTGCAACTACTCCCCCAGGATAGCACCTGCGGCCGGGGTGCTGACTCAAGCTCGATCAGAGGGGATCGGCTGGAGGCCCGGGTCGGCGGATCTTGCGCTCCGCCCCACGCTCTCTAGGCGTCCGGCCCCGCCGATTCATTGCCGGGCGCTCCGGGCCGACGGAACCTCAGTGTCGCTGGAGACGAGAGTCGTCGCCGTTGACCGACTGTCACCTTGGCGGGTCTGAGCAAGCCTCGGGGGCGGGATCGATGCCTATGGGGTCGAGAAGGCCCGGTCGGTCTGCGGAGGTGTCGGCCGACTCGGCTGCTGCCATGGCAGCACATCTTCTTAGGGCCCGGCGCCAGAGCCTCGGGGCTGGCCGGAAATGAGCCCTGAGTTGCTCCGGCCGCCCCATTGACAAGATACACACGAACGAGTACGATTCCACGAACTGTGGAATGCGCTTTGCCGGACACCTTCACCACCGGACCGCTGGCGGTCGAAGCCAAGCTGGGCTGGCGCCCGCCGCCACAGCCGCCGGCTGGGACCCTGCCATGAGCGTTCGCCCACGGCGCTGGGGTGAAGATCGGTGCCCACGGGCGGGTGTGACGTTCCGCCCCATTCACCATGGCCTCCCGACGTTACCCAGAGGGGCCGCCCACTTGGTGGGTTTGCAGACTCTATTGATCCAACCGGACACGGCCGCATTGGCGACTACATATCAGCGGAGGGTGTGAAGGCGATGTTGAAACTCAGATCCCTGGGATGGGCGCGCGCGCTCGGGCTCGGCCTCGCGGCCGCCGTGATTCTGGCCGGGTGCGCGTCGGCGACCGCCTCCCACTCCAGCTCGACCAGTGGCGGCACGGTCACCTTCGCGGAACAGGCCGACGCGCCCCCCAACTACATCTTTCCGCTGATGAGCGGAAACTACTTCGACCACAACAATTTGCCGTTCTTCGACTACCTCATGTACCGCCCGCTGTACTGGTTCGGCGGCAATGGCCAACCGGTCATCAATGAGAGCCTGAGCTTGGCGCAGCCGCCGACGTTCTCCCAGAACAACACCGTGGCCACCGTGACGCTGAAGCATTGGAACTGGTCCGATGGCAAGCCGATCACGGCGCGGGACATCGTCTTTTGGATGAATCTGCTGAGTGCCGCGACCGATCCCGGGGCTCCGACGGTGGGCAGCAGCACCTCGCCGGGCCCCGGCTGGGGGGCAGGGGTGCCCGGTGGCTTCCCGGAGAATGTGGTGAGCTACCAGGCAACCGGAACCTACACCGTGGTGTTTCACCTCAACGCCTCTTACAACCCGACTTGGTTCCTCTACAACGAGCTGAGCCAGATAACTCCGCTTCCCCAACAGAGCTGGGACCGGCTGTCGAACTCCGGCTCGGTCGGGAACTACGACACGGCCGCTCAGGCCCGCATGGCGGCGCCGGCTTCGGATGACCTCCCCGCCAACTCCTACGTGACCGCCGATCCCGGAACCGCCTCGAGTGGGGCTCTGGGGGTAGCCCAGTTCCTCAACCTGCAGTCGGAGAACCTCTCCACCTACGCCACCAATCCGCTGTGGCAGGTGGTCGACGGCCCCTTCAGGTTGGTTCAATTCACGACCAGCGGCTACGTCAAGATGGTGCCCAATCGCGCCTATTCGGGAACTCCCAAACCGAAGATCTCGGCCTTCGAAGAGGAGCCGTTTACTAGCGACAGCTCGGAGTTCGCCGCGCTGCGCAGTGGAGCGCTCACCATGGGATACATCCCGGTGCAGGACCTGAGCCAGGCGTCCGCCGTGGAGAAGCAGGAGGGCTACAGCCTGGCCCAGTGGCACTCTCCGACGACCGTCTACTTCCCCTACAACTTCACCAACCCGACCGCTGGGCCGGTGTTCAGCCAGCTGTACTTCCGCCAAGCCTTCCAATCCCTGGTCAATCAGGAGCAGTACATCAAGGACTTCTCCAGCAACCTGGGCGTGGTCAACAACGGTCCCGTCCCGGAGTACCCGCCGCATAACATCGACGAGAGTCCCCTGATCTCCGCCGGCGATGTGTACCCCTTCAGCCCGGCCAAGGCGGTGTCTCTGCTCAAGGACAACGGCTGGTCGGTTGTACCCGGCGGGACGAGCTACTGCGCCAAGCCCGGGACCGCTGCCGGCGATTGCGGGGCAGGGATCAGCGACCACCAAGACCTCACCTTCTCGCTGCTCTACGCGAGCGGGACGGTACAGCTGACCAATGAGATGGAAGCGATGCAGTCAATCATGAAGTCGGCGGCCGGGATCACCCTGAACCTGACCTCCTCCCCGTTCTCCACTGTGATCGGGACCGTGTTCAACAGCTGCACCTTCAAGACTCCCTGCAAGAACTGGCAACTGGCCGACTGGGGCGGGGGCTGGAACTACAACCCCGACAACTTCCCGACCGGGGGAGAGATCTTCCAAACCGGAGCCGCCAGCAACGCCGGAGACTACTCCAGCTCAGTCAACGACGCCAACATCCAGGCCACTCACACGGCGCCGACGCAGGCCGCGGAGTACAGCGACCTGTACAAGTACGAGGACTACCTGGCCAAGGAGCTGCCGGTGGTTTGGATGCCTGACGGCCCCTATCAGATCGAGATGTACAAGTCTGACCTGCACGGGGTGCTCTCCAAGGGAGTTGACGGGTTCAAGCTGTACCCCGAATTCCTCAGCTTCTGAGCAGGGACCTGCAGGCCGACGATTCATCCGACCTGATCGCGTAGTGTCCAGAGAGGCCGGGCCCGGCGCCCGGCCTCTCACCGCGCTCTGTCAGCGCCGCTGCGGACAAGGCGCGCCCCGAGGGATCGGGTGAGCCAGTCACGCTGGCGACCCGGGCAAAGGTGCCGATTGGTCGTCTGTCGTTGAGTGGGGCATGTGCTCGAGCCAGGTGGCGAAGCGGCGCAGTCGGATGCCTTGGCCCAACGCCTCCCTTGCCATGGGCGCTCAGATCAAAGTCGCCGGCCGGTTTGGACCCACTGCTCCACAGCGGAGGCGGCAGAGGGAATGGCAGCGCTCAACACCACTGGGCCTCCATCGGTCACCAGCACGTCATCTTCTATCCTGACCCCGATACCTCGAAACTCCGGCGGAACGGTCTCATCATTCAAGTGGAAGTAGAGGCCGGGCTCCACCGTCAGCACCATGCCTGATGCGAGGAGCCCGTCGGGATAGGATTCCGACCGGGCATGTGCGCAGTCGTGCACATCGAGGCCCAGCATGTGGCTGACTCCGTGCACCGTGTAGCGGCGATGCAGCTGTGAGTCTGGGGCCAGCGCTTGTTTGGCCGGAATCGGGAGCAGTCCCAACTCCTCCAGGCCCCGTGCCAGGACCGCTTGGGCCGCTCGATTCGGCGCGTCGAAGGCAGCACCCACTCTCACTGCGGCCAGGGCCTCCTGCTGGGCGGCCCAGACCAGATCGTAGATTGTCCTCTGGACACCTGTGAAACGACCTCCGACAGGGAGGGTCCTGGTGATATCGGCGGTGTAGAAGGACCGCACCTCGACGCCCGCATCAAGAAGGAGGAGATCTCCACCTCGAAGCTCCCCGGTGTTGTGGCGCCAGTGCAGCGTTGTCGCATGGGCGCCCGCGGCAGCGATGACCTGGTATCCAACGTCGTTTCCAGAGGTCCGCGCCGCAGCGAAGAATGTCGTCTCGACCTCCCGCTCGGTACGCATTCTCTCAAGGTTGCCGACCACTGCGTCAAAGGCGGCCGCGGTAAGGTCGACCGCCTCCTGTAGCTGCCGGACCTCGAACTCATCCTTGACCAGGCGGAGCTCGGCGAGCTGGATTTGCAGCTCATGATCAAGCGCTGCCGGCGGCAAGTCCAAGGCGTCGACGTCGGGGCTGATGCCGCGCACCACGCCAATGGGTGAGCGCGCGCTGAGAAAGCTGGACAGCGTGGCGCGGGGGACTCCCTCGATTCCCAGCCGGGTGGACGTGGCGGCAAGGCCGATTTTGGGGCCCACCCAGAACTCCCCCCGCAACCGATCGGTGAAGAACTCGGGCGACCTGGGGTCCGTGTCCGGGTCACTGAACAGCAGGTT
>JAJYWM010000073.1 GCA_021791455.1 bacterium
CCCTGGTCCGCAGGGGGACGTGACTCTGGCTTCATGTTATTAGGATACCTAATTAGTGGTCCTAATAACAACCGGGCAGGCTACTGGACGCAGGACTCCGTCGACACCGCCCTGGTGTCGTCTCGTCCCCGCGAGATGTCGGGTTCCACCTCGCGCGTCGTCAGCGCATAGCCCTCATCGTTGGTCACGGTCGACTTGGCGAAGACGACCCCGAGGACCTGGCCCTTGAGGTTTACAAATGGCCCTCCGGAGTTGCCCGGGATGACGTTGGCCTGGAGGACGAAGATCTGCCGGCTCACCAGGCCCTGGGAGTAAATGTCTCGGCCGACTGCCTGGATCTGGCCCCGGATGGCGCCGGGCACGACCTGCTCGACTCCTCCGCCCGGGTAGCCGATGACCGCCCCCTCCGTGCCGCGGGTCCCGTTCTCGGAGACGGGGAGGGGTGCGAGCGACAAACCGGGGACCAGCAGCAGGGCCAGATCGGTGCGGGGATCGAAGAAGACCACGCGCGCCGCCAGTGAGCCCGGGCGGCCCGGCACCTGGACCGTGGTTCCGTGGCCGCCCGCGACCACGTGGGCGTTGGTGGCGATGACGTCGTCGGTGACCGGGAAGCCGCTTCCCTCAATCAGCCCGCCACACCCAATGCTCACGACCTTCACGGTTTCCGCGGCATCCCTGGCGACGGCGGCGTCTCCCCGCAGGTCCCCAGGCAGGGTGACCGGGCCGGGCAGGGGCGGGACGAGGTTGGCGAACACTTCGGGGAAGGGCACGGCGGTGAAGAGATGCTGCAGGTCTCCGAGCCAGGCGGGCCCGCTCGGCAGCTCCCGGTCCAGGTCACGCAGGATGGTGGAGCCCTGGATCTGAGCCGCCAGGGGCTGGATGGGCCCCTGGTCGAAGAGCAATCCCAGGTACCAGCTGACGGCCAGCACCACGATCATGCCCCACGCGGTCCCGGCAACCGAGTCGAGCTTGCCCAGATGGCTGCGTATCGTGGTGCCCCGAACGCGGGCTCCGAGCACTCCCCCTAGCGCATCTCCGGTGAAGGCCAGGATCAGGACCAGCACGATCGCCAGGGCCGACCGGCCGGTCTGAGATAACCCGTGGAACAGCGGTGGGACCGTGGCGGCAACCCACGAGCCGAGCGCCAAGCCCACGCCTAAACCGAGCAGGGAGAACAGGGAATAGGTGAAACCGCGACGGTAGCCCATGATCGCCGCGTAGCAGAGGGCCAGAATGATCACGAGGTCGACTAGGTCCATGGGTCTCCTGCCATCATGCCTGGATCATCGGTGGAGTCGCGGTGTTGTGCTCACAATGCAGGCACACGCCGGGGGGCTGCAACCAAGAAGGTGAGTGTCGATGGAATCGGACGAGGCGGGATGAGCCGGCTGCGCAACAGCGGCCGGGCGGTCCAGAACGGGATCTTCATCCCGCTGCCCAACGACTGGCGGTCGTGCGTTCTCCCGGTGATCGGCCTGGCGACGCCGATCGGACTTCTGGTGGTCAACTTCTCGGCCTGGGTCATCTCGCAGCTGGGAGCCTTCCGGTGGGGGGTGGCGGTGAGCGCGGTGATCAGCGCCCTGATCCTCAACAGCCTCACCGCCATCAACGTCTACCGCTACGTGCGCAATCGCTGGCCCGACTTCATCCTGAGCCGGCCCGAGCACGAGAACCTGGTGCTGATCCTGGCGGTCTTCATCGTGATCGTGATCGCCGTCCTGTCCGCGGTCTTCTCCTACGTGGGGATGTCGAATCCCAAGGACCTCCCCAACGGGATCGCGGTCATCACCGGGTTTGTGGGCGTCGTGATACCGCTGGGTCTGATCCTGGGGCTCAACCGCCGACGGGGACAGAGCGCCTGAGCCCGCAGCCCCATCCCCTCTAGGGGATCGTGCGCTCAGCTTCCAGGTCCCCCAGCACCCGCACCGACCTGCCGTCAGACACCAGCGCTGCGGTCGCGGTCGAGAGGAACAGGCCGTGCCCCAGGACCCCTGGGATGCGGTCGAGCTCCGAAACCAGGCGGTGGGGCTCCCAGGTTCCTGGAGGCAAGCTCAGATCCAGCACGTAGTTGCCGTTGTCGGTGACGAAGGGCTGGTCCTGGCCGCGCAGCCGCGGCTCCCCCAGGCAGGCGTCTCTGACCCTGGCCGCCGTCCCCTCCCAGTCGAAGGCCAGCACCTCGAGCGGGATCGGGTGGCCGTCGCCCAGGCGCTCCACCAGCTTGGTGGAGTCGGCTAGGACCAGGAAGCGGCGGCTGCGCTCGGCCACGATCTTCTCCCGGACCATGGCCCCGCCGGCTCCCTTGACCAGGTTCAGCTCGGGGTCGATCTCGTCGGCGCCGTCCAGGTCGAGATCCAGGGGGGGCTGGCTGGATCCTAGGATTTGGATCCCGAGCGAGCGCGCCCTCTCCTCGGTGCGCTTCGAGGTGCACATCGCAACCAGGCCCATCTCAGCAACAGGCCTCTTGGCGAGGGCATCCAGGAATGCCGAGGCGGTCCGGCCGGTCCCCAGGCCCAAGCGCATGCCCGGTTTGATGAGGTCTGCGGCGTAGAGACCGACCTGGATGATCGAGGCCTCGAAGAGGCCGTCGGTGGTAGTCAACCGAGGCGCCTCGGCCCCGCCTCTGCGACGGTCATCCTGAGCAGCACCCGCCGTTCGGCCACCATGGCGCGGCGGTACTCGGACCAGTCCCGGTGCTCACCCGCGACCAGGCGATAGTAGTCTTCCAGCAGCGGCAGGGCGGCGGGGAGCGAGACCACCTCGACGGTTCCCCAGACCATGGCCCAGGGGCCGAAGAAGTTGTCGGTGAAGGTCACCAACCCCGCCCTCGGGTCGCGGCGCAGGTTGGCGGTCTTGGCGGCCCCCTCTCGGGTGCTGATCACCACCAGCCCTTCGTGATCCACTCCCGCCACGACCGGGGACATCTGCACTGTCGCGTCCCTGCGGTAGGTGGCCAGCACCCCGCGATGATTGCTCCCGAGAAACCTCAGGACCTCAGCCCTTTCCACTCAAGCACCCTCTTTGGAACGGTCGGTCGCCCAACGTGGTGGGCGGGCCCTGGCCCGCTCGATCAACAACTCCTGGATCCCGGGGTCGGTGCTGGTCGGGGCGACCCGGGACCAGGAGCCGTCCCGGTTCAGGGTCCAACTCTGCCGCCGGTCCCGCCACATCATCTCCATCACCTCGAGGACCTCCTGGCTGGCCCCCGAGGCTCTGAGGGGCACCACCGCTTCGACGCGCCGGTAGAGGTTACGCCCCATCAGGTCGGCCGAGCCCAGGTACGCCTCTGGCTCCCCCCCGTTGGCGAAGGTGAACACCCTGCCGTGCTCCAGGAAGCGGCCAATCACGCTGTGGACGGTGACGCTCTCGCTGAGCCCGGGAACACCGGGCCGAAGCGAGCAGATCCCCCGCACCAGCAGGCGGAACTCCAGACCCTGCCGGGAGGCGTTGTAGACGGCTCTGATCGCCCGCTCATCGGTTATCCCATTCACCTTAATGAGCACCCCTGCGGGTCGGCCCTGTCGCAGGTGTTCCAGCTCGCGGTCGATCAGCTGCTCGAGACGTTCGATGGTGTTGATGGGAGCGACCCACAGGCTCTTGTAGTCGCGCTTTCGGGAATAGCCGGTCAGATAGTTGAATAGGTCGGCCACCTCCTGGGTGATCTCCTGGCGCGTGGTGAAGAGCCCGAAGTCGGTGTAGGTGCGAGCCGTCACCGCGTTGTAATTGCCAGTGCCTATATGCGCGTAGTAGCGTACCCCGCTCTCCTCCTGGCGCACCACCAGCACCAGCTTGGCGTGGGTCTTCAGCCCCGGCACCCCATAGGCGACATGGGCCCCAACCTGCTCCAGCTGGCGGGCCCAGCGGATGTTGTTCTGCTCGTCGAAGCGAGCCTTCAGCTCCACCAGCACCACGACCTGCTTGCCGTCCTCGGCCGCCCTAGTCAGCGCGCCGATGAGGGGGGTGTCGCCGCTGGTGCGGTAGAGGGTCTGCTTGATGGCCACCACCCGGGGGTCCCGGGCGGCCTGCTCGATGAACCTCTCCGTGGTGGCCGCAAACGAGTCGTAGGGGTGCTGCACCAAGAGGTCGCCCCGTCTGATGACCGCGAAGAAGTCCGGATCTTGGTCTTGGACGCTGAGAAGTCGTGGAGGGGTGGTCCCGCTGAAAACGGGGTAGGCGAGGTCGGGTCGGTCGAGCGCCTCGACCACCCCGAACAGGCCTGTCAAATCCAGCGGCCCCTGCACGGGTTGGAGCTCCTCGCCGCCGATGCCGAGCTCTGCCTCCAGCATGTTGCTCAACTCCGGAGGCAGCGAGCCGACCGTCTCGACCCTGACGACCGCGCCGAAGCGGCGCCCGCGCAGTTCCTCCTCGATCGCCGAGAGCAGGTCCGGCTCGTCCTCGTCGACATCGAAGTCAGCATCCCTGGTGACTCGGAAGACACCGGTGCCCTGGATCTCCATGCCCGGGAACAGCCGTTCCAGGCGCTCCGAGATGATCCGCTCTATCGGTAGGAATGGCCCGCTCGGCCCCGCTCTGTAGAAGCGGGGGAGGGAGGACGGGACCTTGACCCTGGCGATGCGCGGGGCCCGGTCTCCCGGGTCCCCGAGCAGCGCGGCGATGGACAAGGACAGGTTGCTGAGGTACGGGAAGGGATGGGCGGGGTCGATGGCGAGAGGGGTCAGGAGGGGGTAGATCTGGTGCTCAAAGAACTCATCGCAGAGCCGGCTCTCCTCCTTGCTGAGGTGCTCGCCGCCCAGCAGCAGGCGAATCCCCTGCTCCGTCAGGGCGGGGACCAGCTCATCCACCAGGCAGGCCAGCTGATCCTGGACCAGCCGAGAGGTGCGTTCCGAGATGGCGCCAAGCTGCTCGGTCGCCGTCATCCGATCGGGGTGGGTGGCTTCGAAGTGCTCCTGCTGTTGGCGTTTGAGCGACGCGACCCGGATCATGTAGAACTCATCGAGGTTGTTGGCGGTGATCGCCAGGAACCTCATGCGTTCAAGCAGGGGCACCCTCTTGTCCCTGGCCTCGGCCAGGACCCTGTCGTCGAAGTCCAGCCAACTGAGTTCCCTGTTGATGTAGGAGCTCGAATCGAGGAGGCGGTCATCGGTCCGCTTCGGCCGAGGCGCGCTAACCCTCGAGCCGGTTCGGGGCGCCTGGCCTCTCGGATGCCGCACCTTTACGGTGCGTTTCGATTGCTCTGCCACGCCGCCTACCGTACTACCGTTGCCCTTCCCCCGATCTCATTCGGTCGGACTGTCATCGGAGATCGACTTTCTGAGATGACTTCTCAGGATCCCGAGTTACCATGCTGGCATGATCAAAGGGACGCACCTGGCGGGAGCGGTGGCAGCGGCGGCGGGGGTCCTGGCTTTGGCGGGATGCGGAGCGGCCCAGGCGGGTCACCGTCCGCTCGCCGCCGAGTTGCTGAGTTCCGCCAACAACACGGCGCTTTCCACGAGCTTTAAAGCCCAGTTCCAAGGGACCGCGAAGCTCACCATGTCGGGGCTCAGCGGCCTGCCCGCGACCACCATGCAGCAGCTGCAGACAGCTCAGGGCCAGCTGAACTCCTCGACCCTAACCGGGACTCTGGACTTCGAGAACCCCACCAACTTCGAGGTGAGTTACAGCTTTCCCCCCTTCCTCACATCCCAACTTGATGTGCTCGAGGTGAACGGCGTCGGATATGCCAGCCTGAACGGCACCACCTGGTACCAGCTCGCCGCTTCGACCGCCACGTCCGGTGGGCTGTCGGCGCAGGCGGCCAACCTTCCCAACGAGCTCAAGGCCCTTGGGACCGAGGCCAAGGGGGCGGCGACCGTATCGTCCTTGCCCAACACCACAGTGGATGGGGTCGCCGTCACCCACGTGAGGGCCACGATCTCGGGCAGCGGCCTGGACAAGATCTTCACCGGCGCTCTGGACCAGTTCGCAAAGTCCGGTTCCGGTTCCTCGGCCGGCGGGGCTATGGCGGCTCTGGCGCAGTTGGTCAACTTCAATCCCGCCCAGGCAGACTCCTACATTTCTGTTGGCACCAAGCTGCCGGTGCGTGAGTCGGCCTCCGGCTCCATGAGCTTCAACCTGGCGGCCCTCTCCCTGCTCGGAGCGGGGCAGCTGCCCAAGGTGCAGGGGGTGCTCTCCCTAAGCTTCACATCGACCATCAACTTTTCCGACTACGGCCACCATTTCGCGATCAGCAAGCCTGCCGACATCGCTCCTGGGGCACTCCCGCAGCCGTCCTCGGCCGCTTCTGTCACCGGTCTGTTCTAAGGGGCAAGCCCCCTTCCCAGGAGGCGCCAGCGAGAGGAGCGTCTGGGGCTTGGGGTAAGGTTGAGCGCCTCAGCCCGGGCCAGGGTCTCAAGGTGGTCATCGAGAGGTGCCAGCTCGAGGTGGCGGGCAGCGGCCCCGAGCCACCAGTCGCAGATGCTGGGGTTCTTGGGCAGTAGGGGGCCGTGCAGGTAGGTCCCGATCACGGTATCCTGCCAAGCTCCCTCCAGGCCGGTCTGGCCGTCGTTGCCGCCCCCTCTCACCACCCGCCCCAGGGCCCTCAGCTCCCCATGCAGGACGGTC
>JAJYWM010000416.1 GCA_021791455.1 bacterium
AGCGCTTCGGACGTTCGGGCGTGGCGTGGCTATTGGCGACCATCCTGGCCTTTTCCGACGAGCTACGATCTCGTCGGAGCCTTTGATCGAGGCAGTCGCGACCTGGAAGAACCTCACCGGCCGCTGTGGCCACGGCCGCGTGCCGAGTGCACGATCTACCTGATGTCCCGCGCCGCCAGAACGACCGGAGGGCGAGCTAGTAGTTGCAGACCCATATTCTTCCGGTCTGGGTCACCGGAGTGCTTGGAGGGATGGGTCCGTTCGACGTACCGCTGGAGTGGACGGGCCCGCTCCTGCCGGTTCGGGACGTGGCGATCCCGGTCCTCTTTGCCGCGAACCGGGAGGAACGAAGCCCGGGCGCGTACCACAATGACGTCACAGTCAGGCCGACCAATTCGCCGACCCGAATACCCCTGTCGGTAAGATCCCGCACCAGCAGGCGGGCGCGCTCAGCGTAAGCCAGCTGCTCAAGGCGCTCGATGTCAGCCCGCTCCAGAACCAGGGACAGGTTTTTGGTCCGGGAGGGTGCTGAGGATCGCTCGCAAATACGCACCGGTAGAGGAGCGCAGGCCATGGCCGGCTTGCGCAACTTCAGCATCAGCTGTCTGCGCCTCGCCGGGTGGGAGAACAGCGCCAAGGCGTTGCGTTTATTCGCTTCCGACTGGCGCTACCCCCTGACTCTGCTGGGCATCTGAGCGACCCTTCCCGCGCTTGGGCGGCCCGGACGATGGCCGTTGGCGAAGCATGCCCCAAGTTGGGGACCAACCTGGTTCTCCAGCGCCTTCCCGGGCTCCCCCTGACCTCAGCTCGGCACCGGCTCTGCCTCACGCCTCACCTCCCACACCCAAGGCCTGCCCTCAGGACCGGACGTTGACGTGGACCTGCGCCGCACCCCTGTTCGCTTGCGCCGCCCTTGCCGGGCGGATAGACTCCCTCACAGTGCTGACCGGTGAACTAGTAACGCTTCGCCCGGTCGAGCCTGAAGACTACCGGGCGCTGGCGGTGTTCGCCAATGACGTTGAGTTGGAGCTTCTGGGAGGCGGTGATCCGCCCACTCCCACACCCCTGGCGTCCGTCTCCGCAACCAATGAACAGCTCCGTGAGAACCCCGACTCGATCAACTTCGCCATTACTGCCAATGAAGCAGCGGGGAAGCTGATCGGCCACTGTGGACTGTGGCGTCACGACCAGCTCGGTCGGACCGTGGAGCTGGGAATCACGATCGGTGACCGTGAATATTGGGGCCGAGGCTATGGCCGCGAGGCAGTGGCTCTCCTCGTCGACTACGCCTTTCGGCTGCGCAACATGCGCAAGGTCCACCTATCCGTCCACGCCACCAACACCAGAGCCATTCGGTGCTACGCTGCCACTGGATTCGTCGAGGAGGGGCGCCTCCGCGAGCAAGTATGGAGCAATGGTGCCTACGTTGATCTGGTGCTGATGGGCCGTCTACGCGAACCCGAGACCAATACCCGCCCCTCCTGAGCAACCTGGGATCGCTTGAGGGTGAGAATATCGGGGTGCCCCGGGACCACTTCAGCGAAGTCGTAGCGGCGCGCTAAGACCAGGACGACGCAACCGCGACGATGTTCTCGCCCGAGGTGCTCGGACCCCCCAGTGTCCCAGGAACGATCGTTCACGAGACAACCCACCTCATGCGCCCACACCCCCACCTTGGCGTGACCCTTCGTTCCATTGTTCCCGGAGGCCCGCGGCCATAGTGGTGCCGGCGTCGCTGGCGCTGCTGGCTGCGGCCTACCCCGACCTGGCCGCCCGTCGGCGGGCGTTCGGAATCTGGCGCGGGGCAGATGGCATCGCCGCCGGGGTGGGTCCGGTGGTCAGCGGCGCGCTGGTGTCCGGGTTCAGCTGGCGCTCGTGTTCCTCCTGAACGTCCTGATCGGCGCGGCCGGCGTAGTCATCGCCGCTGAGGTGCTGCCTGCGCCGACCCGCCTACCCCACGGCGTCGACCCTGCTTGGCAGCTCGCCATGGTGGTCGCACCGGCTGGGCTGACCCTCGCGCTGACCTAGGCGGGACGGTTGGGCTGGCGCGCACCGGCGGTCCTCGCTGACTTCGCCGCCTTCCTGGTTGCCGGAGCCGCGTTCATCGTGATCGATCGGAGGATTGCCCAGCCGATGCTGCCGCCGGCCCTTTTCCAGGCACCCGCATTCTCTTTCATGGCATTCAGTCGTCAGGAAGCTCGGCGAAGCGACGCTTGGTCGCTCTATACCAGCCCATCCCTGAGACCGGGTGCCTCCATCTGGCCTTCATGGCGCTCTGCGCGTCCTCGTGGGCGTGGTCGCCGTTCGCGACGACGTCCCGCAGATGCTTGTCCTGGGCCTTGATGACCTCATCGGCAGTGACTCCACGGTGAGCAAGGTCGCATGGACCGCCCAAGTCCTTGCACGTCATCGTCTTCATTGCGCTGCCTCCGGTCGCTGCACCGCCCGTTTGACGAGTGCCACAATCGTTTCCTCTTCTGCGACGGCCAACTCCTTCAACGCATAGGCCGTAGGCCACAGGGCTCCCGCGTCCAGGTTGGCCTTGTCGCTGAAGCCGAGCGTCGCGTACCTCGTCTTGAACTTGTGTGCCCCTTGGAAGAAGCAGACGACAACGCCGTTGCTCGCGTAGGCGGGCATCCCGTACCACGTTCTTGGCGAGAGCTCCGGCACGGCCGCGCGGTCCGGTTCGGGCATCGAGGCGGTCTTCACCTGGACGTCGGCCTCCCCTTCCGACTGGCTCGCACGTGAGCTGCGCCGTGCCCCCTCGAGCTCGCGGGCTCGCTCTTTCATCGCCTCGCGTTCCTCGACGGTGAACCACTCGGGCGCTTCGCCGACCATACCCCTACTCCCCGCCTGCTTCGCTGCTCTCTTCGCCTCAGTCATGCCATCGACCTCCGTCCTCCACTACGTCCCGCCGAGGTCCCGCTCTCAAGCCAGCCAGGTGCCGTCACGCATGAGATCTCGGCCCGGCAGCTCATTGACCTCGCGCCACGCCCGGATACGGCGCGGCGTGACGCAAAACCACCGGCACGGCGTCGGATCCGCGCGTGGATCCCAACCAGCCCGGGCGACGTATCGCTCAGCCAGCCCATTTGGCAACTCGTCGATCTCGAAAACCTCCACCTCACCTTCGATGATGGTCACGTCTCGGGTGTGTCCCAGACCGAGCTGCACGGTCTGGCTGTCAGCGAGGTTCCTTCCAGTCACGCTCTTCCTGGGCGTCGCGACCAGAAGCGCCTTCCCATCCCAGTAGAAAGAGAGCGGGACCAGGTACGGCACACCGCCTGCCGAGGAGGTGGCCACCCAGATATCCGTGTCGTGGCTGAGCCGGTGCTCGGTGTCCCGGCGGCGCTCGGCCCTGGAACGCGGTTCGGCGGTCACGCCCGAGGCTCAGCGCAGTTCATTGATGCGGACCAGGTTGCCGGCGGGGTCGCGGACTGCGCAGTCGCGTTCACCCCAAGGCTGCTCGCTCGGCTCTTGTACGACCTCGGCACCACTTGCCTGCACTCGCTCGAAGGTGCCGTCGAGGTCCTTGGTGGCCAGCATGATCCAGCCGAATGTGCCCTTCGCCATCATCTCGGCGATGGTGCGGCGTTCGTCGTCGGTGATACCGGGGTCGGCTGCCGGCGGCGCCAGAAGGATCGACGTGCCCGGCTGGCCCGGCGGCCCGACAGTGATCCAGCGCATCTTGCCGGAACCGACGTCCTTGCGGACTTCGAAGCCGAGGACGTCGCGGTAAAAGGCCAGCGAGGCCTCGGGGTCGGTATGGGGAAGGGGCGTCGTGTGGATGCTCAAGTCCATCGCGGTCATGGTAAGAGGAGGGGGGCGGCGGAGGCTTCTCGATTCCTGACCGGCTTGACACCTGTTTGGCTCGAACTGGCCGACCGACCCTGGTAACCCGGCGTGGGCACCCCGTCGCTGCCCTCATCGCCGTCGATGAAGACGAATTGCTGGATCACATTCTTGCCAATGATCCGGAGTACGTCCGTTCGATGAGCCTGGCTGAAGCCGAGGCGGCCAAGGGACGGAGGGGTCGGCTGCTGGATGAGGTGGTTGCCGAGCTCGACTCCGAGGCGTGAGCCTTGCCGAGGACGATAACTCTCTCCCCCAGGGGGGGAACGCGACCTCCGTCGCGTTCCCGTCAGTCAGCGGCTCGCGACACTCGAGGGACTGCACGCCCTGGCCGATGAGCATCCAGGTGCCGACATCAAGGCCCTGGCTGGTCATCGTGGCTGGTACCGACTAAGGGTGGGCGACTGGTGGGTGCTCTACCTCTCGGACCCTCCTGGTGTCAGGATCGACCGCATTGTCAACCATCGCGACCTCGAACGTGCCCTCGCCACCCTGCCCTGATCCGCGGAGCGGCCAAGCGACGGACCGACCCAGGCAGTCCGACCTCGTAGTCTCAATCAAAGATGCTCACAGTACCCGGGGCATGACCGCCGCTATGCCTGCCCAGAGTGGTTCGGCCTCAGGTCTGTGCCGCTCTCGCGGGCCCAGGGGCCTCAGCGGATCAGAACTACATTGGACGGTGGCTCCCCCCGCCACCAACCCCCTATTCCATACCGAACCGACGCGGCGGCGCTTCACCTGGCATTAGCAGTGGCCTCATGGTGAGTTGGAGGTGGCTACCCGGCGGTGGGGTGTACGCTCGTGGCGATGCTGGCCGGCCGCGGCGGCGCACAACTCCGGCGCGCTGCGAACGTCGGGTGCCGTCGGGGCAGGCGCGCCGGCAAACCCGGGCAGCGTTGTGATTTTTACGGTTCAGGCACGCAACACTTCCGCTCAGAAGGTGACCCTACTGTGCGTGCCCGGGCTGGCGGCTCCAACCCTCGCGCACTTCGCAGTCCTGCCCGGGCTCGACACCTTGGAGGATGAGCATGGCCGGCCACCACCGCCCGGTGGCGGTCCGGGCCCAAATGGCACTTGGCCGCTCGCAGCATTGGGCGGGTACGTGGTTCCCGCGCATCAAGTCGTCTCAATCGTCGTTGGCGTGGAGGGCAGTCGGCCGGGAACCGACTACGTCATGGGCGGCCTAGTGGCGTCCTATAGCGTCGGAGGATCCGCCACCAGCTCGGCACTTGCGATGGTCAACCTGGTGTGCGTTGCCAGCGCAGCCCGGGACTCTCGCGACAGCTGCGCCAATCAGCGGGCCAAGGCGCTGGTTTATCGGTCCGTGTCATACGTCCAGAAGACCTTCTACTGACTGGGTCAGGGCGAACGCGGCCTGCGCCGACCACGTTCATGGTCGTCCGCCAGGGGCTCCGGTTGGTTCTGAAACCTCACGCGCGACCACTCATCTCGTCCGCTGTTTTGCGCTCGCATTGCTGGCAGACTTGGCGTCAAAGGGGCAACACTGTTGACTCGTACTCCGGTAGAGTCCTGCACCGAGGGTAGTTCCGTGAGAACTTTGGGGTTCCCATTACTGGTGGTGGCCGCTTGAACGACGTCCGGCGTCGTCAGCCGCGGATTGCCTGCCCGGGGTTCCGACGACTGGACGCGGACGGAGAGACTGGACCCAAGGAACTGACTCCACGCGCAAAGGGGATAGCATTCGCCGCATGGTCGTCGTGCCCGATAGTGCTGCCGACCCCGTCGATGACGAACTCGAGAGCTTGCTTGCCCACCCCGACGTCGAGGAACGGCTAACGGAATTCCAGCGGCGTCTCCAGTCCGAAGAACTAGACCTGATTCCCCACTCCGAGGTCAGACACCAGTTGGGCCTGCCCGAGGCTCGCGATCCCCACAACTCCAGCTGCTGAGGCTGGTCTGGACGAGGGCCGCCCAGCAGGACCTAGAAGAGGCGGCGGCTTGGTCGTCCCCACAGGCGTTGGCCGTCGTGGCAGCTTTGGAACGCATGGTAGAGATTGGCTGGTCGCTGGGAAAGCCGACAGGACGAGCCGGGGTTCGCTATTGACCGGTCCCACCTCTTGGCTTCTTCTACCGGGTACTGAGAGACCGGCTCATCAACGTCCAGGTCGTCGATATGCACCGTCGTCTGGAAACGCCCGGATCAGCAACCCTCCCCACAAGCCGGGTGGGGCCGCCCTATCAAGCCGGGGCCGCAGCCGCCAAGTCGTGGTCGGCCATTTTGGGCCGGACCTGCTCGCCCGGCAGGAGCACGGCGCCAGTTCTGGCGGCGGTCGCAGGACCGACACGGCGGGCTATCGTTTGAGCGCATACCCACGCTGGAAGTCGGCTTTGATCAGTGCTGGTCGACGGTTCCGGACATCATTGCAGCCGGTAGAGTTGGGGGAACTGGGACCGCTTGAACGCATTCCGCGACAATGTCTGCGGATCGGATCCGCTGCGCCCAGAGCTCGGGTCGCAGGGTCAGTCGATGCGCCAGGGATGGGATCGCCAGTTCCTGGACATCCTCCGGTACCACGAAGTCACGACCCCTGAGCGCGGCTCTGGCACGGGCTAGCTTCAGTAGGGCCAGACTCCCGCGAGGACTCGAGCCGACCTGCACCTTGGGGTTCTCGCGCGTCGCTCTG
>JAJYWM010000046.1 GCA_021791455.1 bacterium
CGGGCCCGGCCCACCGCGGCGACGCAAGCGCCGAGGACGCCGGAGCGGGCGAGCGCCTCCCGCACGCGGGGGCTCTGATGAGAGATCACGTCTCGTTGCATATCCACCAGAACGAGGGCACTGCCCTCGTCACGCGGGGACCGCACCGTCTCACTCATCGCCGGCCACCTCCAACAGGGGCGCCCTCCGCTCGTTCCCGCAGCCAGCCGCTCACGGGTTCGAGCTGTTGCCGCTACCAACGACCCCGGTCCGCACCAGCTCTCCGACCTCATCGGCGGACATCCGCAGGACCTCCGACAGAACGGCCTCCGTATGTTCTCCCAAGTCTGGTGGTGGAAGTCTGGTCCCGGCCCCGGGAAAGCCCAGAACCGGATAGCCTGCCGCACGAACCTCCGGAGCCGCCCGGTGGCCCACTCCCCAGAGCAGACCTCGCTCCTCGACCTGGTGGCTGGCCATGGCTTTCGAAACCCCCCACATCGGGCCGAAGGGAACGTCCAGACGTTCCAGTGCCTCGGAGATCTCTTCGGTGGACATGGTACTCAGGATCGAGCCAATGATGGCCTCAAGCTCCGTCCTGTTGTCGCGACGCCTGGTGGCGGTGCTGAAGCGCGCGTCCTCAGCCAGGTTCTCCTGCCCAATGGCGCTGCAGAAGCGGAGCCAGAAGCCCTGGTTGAAGGCTGCGATGGTCACATAGCCATCGGCCGTCGCGAATGTACCCCCGGGGACCATGGATGGGTGGCCCGAGCCCTGCGGGCCCGGATCGACCCCTGTGGTCTGGACCAGGGTGATGTAGTAAGCCAGCATTGTGAACAAGGAGTCGAACATCCCCACATCGAGGGTGGCGCCGATCCCATCCATGTGGCGGCGGTATAGCGCGGCCCCAATGGCCTGAGCCGCGTACAATCCGGACACCAAGTCGCCGATCGAAACCCCTGCCCGCACGGGGCGCCCCCCGGGCTCACCGGTAACGCTCATGATGCCCGCCATCGACTGGATAATCACGTCGAAGGCGGCACGATCCTTCAACTGGGAATCGACGCCGAACCCAGTGAGGCTACAGTACACCAGCCCGGGATTCCGCTCGCGCAGGGCCTCCGCACCGAGGCCATAGCGATCCAGAACGCCTGGCCGGAAATTGTGGACGAATACGTCTGCCTGTCCTGCGAGGCCTTGAATAAGGGACGCGCCACGCGGTTCCTTCAGATCGATGGCCACGCTACGCTTGTTGCGGTTCACCGCCAGGAAGTAGTGGCTGACTCCGTTGACGAGCGGCGGCGTGCCCCGGGTCGTGTCCCCACGACCAGGCTTTTCGATCTTCCAGACGTCCGCTCCCAGATCTCCCAGGATCATCGTAGCGAACGGGCCGGCCAGAACATGGGTGAGGTCAACAACCCGAACCCCGCTGAACGGAAGGGCCGTGGGCTGCGGCATCACATTCCCCCGTGTTGGCCAGAATTCAGCGCCGCGTTGACCGCAGGCGCGATTTCAGCCAATCTGGTCGCCACCGAGATGCCCGAAGCTTCCAGAGCCGCACGCTTGGCGCGGACGGTCTCCCGGTCAGAGAACACAATTGCCCCTGCATGACCAAGTTTGCGCCCCGCGGGAGCCGACTCACCAACTAGGTATGCCACTACCGGAGTGGTGATCGAGCCATCCCGCACGCAGGCCGCCACCTCGTACTCCTCCACCCCACCTACCTCGCCTAGCACCAGGATCACGGTGGTCTCGGCATCTCGGTCCAACATCCCCACCGCATCCAGCATGGTCAGACCCGTAATGGGATCGCCCCCAACGCCGATCACCGTCGACTGACCCAAGCCCTGACTTGTTAGTCGAAGGCTCACCTCATACGACAACGAGCCACTGCGCGACACGACGCCGACCGGCCCCTCGGTGTAGCAGTGCGTTGGCATGAACCCGGCCTTGGCCCGGCCGGGCGAGATGATGCCAGGCGTGTTCGGACCCACCAGAGTGGTGCTGCTACCGCGGAGTAGGGACTTCAGCATCAGGACATCGCTCACAGGTACTGGATCCGCAACCCAGACAGCAACGGCGATCCCTGCGGCCTCTGCCTCCCTCACAGCGTCACTCCCGTTGGGTAGCCCAGGCACCAAGATCACCGAGGTGTTGGCGCCGGTCTCGTGCACGGCGTCGGACACAAAATCAAACACCGGGCAGCCGCTGAGCGTTTCGCCACCGTGCCCCGGCGACACCCCGGCAACGGCTGACGCGCCGAAGTGCTCAAGGTCTTCGACCATCCGGCGCCCGCGCCTCCCGGTGACGCCCTGAATCACCAGCCGTGTGTCGCGACCAATGAGGACGCTCACCGCCGGACTGGCTCCGCCAGCAACGCGTCGGCCACCATGGCCTCGAGACTCTGGTAGCTACGGAGACCCGAGGCGGTGAGGATCTCGCGCGCCCGGTCAGCTCCAGTCCCCTCCAACCGGATTAGCACCGGCTTGCTGAGGTCCCGACCCGAGATCAGGTCAACGAAAATCGGCGCCACCTCGTCCACGGCGGTACCGCCACCAACGATATTGACGAGCACAGTTCGTGTTCGCGGGTCGTCAAACAAGTACTGAAGAGCCGTGGCGTACCCACCCGCAGTCGGGTTCTGACTACAGTCCAAGAAGCACCGCGGGCGGCCCCCGCTCTGGGCGATCAGGTCGATGGCCGCCATTGTCATGCCCGCTCCGCCGCTGATCAGCCCGATGTCTCCATCGAGGCCCACGTACTCGATTCCATGCTCGAGCCGCAGGCGAACCTCGTCCGAGGAGTCGACTAAAGCGCCCGCCACCGCCGAAAGATCGGCTCGCCGGGGGACGGCATTATCGTCGATGATCATCTTCGCGTCGAGGGCGATCAACCCACCGTCAGATGTCAACGCCAGTGGGTTGATCTCGATGAGCCGGCACTCCTCGCGGCAGAAGGCATCGTGTAACCCCCGTAACGCAGCGGCCACAGCGGCCTCCGCGGGACCGCTCACCCCCCAGACACGAGCCACCAGCCTCGCCTGGTATGCCGCAACGGTTACCTCAAACGGGATGGGAATGCGGACCCGGTCCTCCGCCTCGCCCTCGACCCGCTGTCCGCCATGCCGAGATGCGAGGATCGTTCGCTGCCGGAGCTCCGGGTCAATTAGCTCACTAAGATAGAGTTCCGCATCGATCTCCAAGGCTTCCTCGACGAGGCATGGCACCGTGGTGCCCTTAGTCCCGCTCGCCTGAAGCGTGGCTTGGATCTGCTCCCAAGCAGCCAGCGCGGCCCTAGCGTGTCCAGCCTTCACCACGAGGCCCCGATCCCCGCGATGCCACTCTCGGATCTGTGCCTTGACGAACACGGGCAGCTGTAGTGCTACCAGGGCGGAGCGCACGTCCTGCTCGGTCCTGCAGAGCAAACCCCTTGGGGTGTCAAAGCCGAAACGGCTGAGAATTTCCTTCGCTTGCCACTCGTGCAATTGCACTATTGGTCAACGCTCCCGATCATGGTAGGTCTTGAAACACGGCTGCCCGCCCCTCATTGAATGCTGTGACCCCCTCTTCGCGGTCGGAATGCACGACAGTACCTTCGTAAACGGGCAAGGCCGCCTCGATCGCTGCTTCGAGGTTGGCATCCAGGCCGACCCGCAGGGCGCGGCGGGCTGCCCAAACAGCTTGCGGCGAATTTGCAGCGATTCGGGTCGCATATGCCAGCGCGACGTCCATCAGCGCTTCGGCGGGGGTCACTTCCACGACCAGCCCGAGCTCGGCCGCCCGCCCAGAACCGATGGTGTCACCCGTCATCAGCATGGCAAGGGCGGTGGTACGCGGGACCAGCCGCGGCAGAAGCTGCGTACCGCCAACACCGGGGATGAGTCCCCGCTTGACCTCAGGGAGTCCAAACGACGCACTCTCGGCCGCGACCACGAAGTCGCAGCTCATCGCGAGCTCGCAGCCCCCGCCCAAGGCGTACCCATTCACCGCGGCGATGACGGGTCGCCGTGACTCCCGGATGGCCCTGTGCGCCCGTTCAAAGATCCGGTGCTGGGCATGCCATTGGATCTCCGTCATGCCACGACGCTCTTTCAGGTCCGCACCCACGCAGAAAGCGCGCTGCCCGGTGCCGGTGAGGATGATGCATCGCACCGCGGAGGCATCCTGCACCCCCTCAACGGCGTGGAGGAGGTCTAAGCCCAGCTGAGTATCAAAGGCATTCAGACGGTCGGGACGGTTGAGGGTGAAAACCACCACCCGCCCGTCCAGTTTGTGGTCGATGAGCAGTCGTTCAGTCACGGCTGCGCGGCACCGCGTTCGGCATCAGCGAACCACCGGTAGGTCAAGGTTCAGCCCGCTGCCGTCCTGCGCAACCTTGTGGTCCACGCTGCGGGAGGGCAGGATCACTGTGGCCATGCCCGGAGTAGTGATCTCACCGCGCTGGTTTTCGCCCCAGATGTCCAGGTCGACCAGGGCATACCCGTCCTTGTGGTACTTCTTGGCAACCCGCCCCTTGCACCAAGTGGTGTCACCCATCACGTTGAAGCGGCGCCACTCGGACCGGACTCGCTTCAAGACTCCCGTGTCGCCCATCCAGTTTGTCACCATGGACGTCATCCACGCGTGACGCTGGGGCCCGTAGTCATAGGTTCCTGGCACACCTACCGCTTGAGCCGTGGAATCGCGGTGGTGGCCGATCCCCGTGTACTCGACCCCACCCCCGGCCTCCGGGTTCCGGAAGAAGTGATCCGGATGCCGCACTGCGGTTCGCAGCAGCACACCGTGTGTGTGCCCGCGGCCCGAAGCGACCAGGAACCCCATCGTATCCATGAGCGAGAGCGGGCCCCGGACAATGGGGGTCAGTTCCTGCCCCACGACGACGTCCTGCCAGTACCGTGGCTGGCCGCCGCGGACGTTGTCCGGCTCGGACAGCGCCGCATCCTCTATCTTGTGAAGTTCTTCGGTGCTGTAGGTGTACTGCGTGATTGCGCTGTACTTGCCTCGCTCACGGGCTGCCCGACGCTCGTGACGAGCACACCACCCGAGGGCTCGTGCGACTAGCTCGTCGCGCTGGTTGTAGAACGAGGCCTCAACGTACTGCAGCACCATCCGGCCAGAGAACTGGCCCAGCTTATCCTCCACGCCTACAACCCGCTCGAGGGCCCCAATGCGGTCACCCGGGCGGATGTTGCGGAACACCTCCCAGTCGTTGCCTGCGCCGAACCCGTGCACCCCCGGGAGTCCCCAGCGGGTGCGCCCGATCCACCCGTAAGCCATCGGGAACATAGGATGCCCCACCTGAGAGGCGAGATGGGTCTGGCGGCCGTACTCCGCCTCTCGGTACAGTGGATTGAGGTCGCCGATACCGTTGCACCAGTTCCGAAGCGTGTCGGGCGTGGCGTCTTGGAGGTAGGGCCCCTCAGGACGCAGGACCATTCCGATCATTTCGCGGGCTTTCGCAATCCCTGCGTCGGTGATCTTAGCTTCCGATGGGTGGTCCGACTCCACTACCAACGTGTGTTCCGAATCCGTCATTTCGCGCCTCCACCGGGCAAGTACTGGACTGTCGTGCCACGGCTGCTCTGAGCGGGGCAATGCGGTTGCACAGTACGAGACGGCCGTTGCGTAATAAGCGGAATCTTAGCTCAACCAGGTGGGCGTGTCAAGGGTCTGCATTGCCTCTGTGTCTGGCTCCGATGACCACGGTCATGGCCAAAGTCGGGAGAGTTGAGGAGGACTTAGGCGAGTCGGGAGGGGGCCACCTTCGGGCTGGCCTGCACTGGAAGGATGAGGACTGCTCCGGTGAGGGTGGCGGGTCGCCGTTAGCAGGGCGAGAGGGTCTCACGGGCGAACCTGCCCGTCGCCTCCGGCCGGCGGGGCCGGCTGACGTGGTAGGGCGGTAGAGGCCCGGTAGGGGAGTGCTCGAACCGGATCCTGGCTGGCCCAGCGTCGGCCTCTGGCGATGTTGTCCTCCCCCCCTCCGCAGGCGCAGGGCCAGGCCGCCAGGTTACACAGGCTCGCCATTGCGTGGGGGAGCTCCGGGTGCGGATCTGGGGGAAGTCCTCGCTCAAGGTCACGTCCCGCACCCAATGGAGTCTTTTCTCGATCTTTATGTGCGCCCGGACAACTTCACTGGCCGGGCTCGATCGCAGCGCTCGGCAATCAGGCTGGTGAACCGGTAGACGGTCTCCTTGTAGATCAGCGTCCCGTCCAAGGCGAAGCCCCCTTGCGAATCCGTTACACGTAGCCCGCCTTGGGGAAGGGCGATAGTGCACGAGGTCGATCCAGGTCCTAGTTAGGCTCGCTGCCGGTCTGCAGGCTGCGGCGCTCGAGGCGGCCGTGGTCCTGGTTCGCCTTCACCAGCTCAAGGGGAACAAGATCTCTAGTCCAGCGCCCCCAAGGCCTCCTTCAAATCTGGCTCGTTGTCCTTGACAACGAACACGTAGTCCGGCGCCCTC
>JAJYWM010000363.1 GCA_021791455.1 bacterium
AACTTTGCGGTAGTGGGCCACCTCGTCCACGGTTGGGGTGCCGAAGAGGCCCATGAGGTAACCCTGCATCTCGGGAATCCACACTCCTTGCTGGCGCGGCTGCCAGCTGGGCGGGCGGAAGGTGGGGTCGTTTTCCAGGATGTAGTCCTGGATGAGGTCAAATACCTGGCGCTTCTGTGTCTCGGCGTACTCCACCTTCACGTGCAGCTCTCGGGCGACCGCCGCGGCCGACCGCAAGCCATCGGCGGCGATAGTGCGGGGAGCGGGAGCAAGCAGGGAGTCGAGAACTTGTTTCTGTTCCTCGGTGAGCATGCTGATCGCCTGGGTGGCCAGAGCGAGCATCCGCTCCTTTCTTTTCGCGGCGGCGCTCTTCTCGGCGGCCTCCAGGAAGCGCTCTTCGGCGGAGATGTTGTCGGTCAATTGGGCTGCTACGGTCGGGCTGTCTAGGACGGCCTTGCTCCGCAGCGTCGCCTCGGCGCGAGCGATCTCTTGGCCGGTGAACCTGTCCATGTTGTTGAGCTTGGCCCTTGCCCGCGCGTAGACGGACCGGGACTGTCCTGAGTCAAAGGCGTGTTCGGCCTGGAGGGCGGCACGGACATACCAGGGGAGGCAGGCGCAGAATTTCACACCTCGGTCGGGGTCGAACTTGCGTGCTGCAATCAGCGGGGCCAGGGAGATCTCGGCGGCCTCGTCGGGAGTGAAAGCCTTGGCGCGGTTGTAACGGTACGCCACTTTGATAATCAGGCCGGCGTTCTGGGCCAAGAGCTTGGCCTGGAGCTCGGCAAGGTAAGTGCGGTCGGCTGGCTCGGCGGAGCCGTCGAGGCGCTGGATCTCCGCGACCAGTTCCTCGTTGGACATCTCGATATGTGAGCTGGCCGTCTTCGCCATTTCCATCAGTTGAGTCAGGGTCGCCATGCCGATACATATGCAGCGCGAGGAGAAGGGCTGCTGGCAGTGGCGGCGGCAGGGTCGGGTGTGTCTTCGGCGCATATATAGAGGGCGCGTACCTGGGCCATCGGGAGGTGGGCGAGGCCGCGCGTCATGACGCAAAAGGAGATGCCTGATGGGCAAGGTGGTCATTTTTTCAACGGGGGCCAAAGGCGGTGTGGGCAAGTCGACGATGGCGATCCTGATGGTCGAAGCGCTGCGGGAGGCGGGCGTATCCGTGGCCGGCATCGAGGGCGACGAGCACTCGCCGAGCCTGGTGCGAAAGTACGGCGGCGCAGGCCGGGTGCGCGTGGGGGAGATCGATCTGGCGGCGCTGGTGGGCGCGCCGGGCGCTGTGGCATTCAACAGTGCGGTTGAGGCTATGGAAGCGGAATACCTGGTGGTAAACACTCCCGCCAGCGGGGCCAGGATCTTCGAGGAGGTGCCCGAAGCTCTCGCTGCGGCATCCTGGGGGAAGCGGGCTGCCTGGTGCCTGGCGATCAACGCGGACCGCAGTGGGGACGGCATTGAAGATGACGGGCTTCTCCAGTCGATGGACCGGGGGATGCTGGCTGTGATGGACCCAGGCGGCGTTACGGTGGTCAGGCCACTTTTCCAGGCCTCCTACCGGGGTCAGCCGTTCTGGTTCGACAAGCTCGGGGGACTGGCGGGGGCGCTCGGGGTATACGAGATGGGTGTGGCGAGTATCCACGCCCAAATGCTCGAGGCGATCCATCGCGACCGGCGCCCTATGGGCGAGCTCATCGCCGCTCTTAACAAGAGCGATCCGATGCTGGGAGCGACGTTGCAGATGTTCTGGCATGCGACCAAGGCCGACCTTGCCAGAACGGTTTTGGCCGGGGTGGAGCTGCCCCTGGGCGACTCGGTGAAATCCCCCCGTGGGCGGCTCTTTGGACCTGGGGGACTGATGAGCCAGGCGTCGGCCAGGCCGGCGAGCGCCAAGGCAGATGAGGACCTGGCTGGTTGATGGATACTTCCGCGATAATCGAGGTGCAGATGCGCCGGATCAATGAGACCCCGCGGGAGACGGCCACGGCGCTTGCTGGCGCGGTGGCGCTACTGGCGGGATGGTACCAGAGTCTCAAGCTCGGCTCGGATGACCTAAGGGCGTGGGCCTTTCTGGTGCGGGGTTTGGACGCCAGTCTTTTCATCCCGGCCGCAATGGCGTGGGCGGCCGAGCACCCTGACTGGGCGCCGACGGCTCCGCAATTCCGCCAGATGGTCGAGCGGCTGGCTGCGGAGCAGCGCAGAGAAGAGCTGCTGGAGGCCAATGCCAGGCTGCTGGAGGCATCCAAGGCGGAGCAGTACTCCGGCTTGGAGTGAGAGAGCTGGCCGGCGGTTCTTAGGAGCTGGCCGGCGCCGCTCGAGCTGGTGAAGGCATACATCGAGAGCCAGCGATCCCCAAGCCGGCGCCCGGGCAGGCCGCAGGGCTGACGATGACTGGGGCCGCTTGACCCCCGACCTGACGGAAGAGACGTGCGCTCACGGATGGTCACAGCATGTCAAGCCTGCCGCGCTCAGCCAACAGGCCTTTGTCGCAGCACTCTGAGTGCGCCTGCGCAAGGAGCTCGGGAGGAGTTAGAACGTGGTTGTCAAGCCGCCGTCGACGGCGAGGGTTTGGCCGGTGATGAATGATGCTGCGTTGCTGGCGAGGAAGACGACAGCGCCGGCGATCTCGCTGGGGTTGCCCCAGCGGCCCAGCGCGGTACGGCGGCTTAACCAAGCGGCCCAGGCGGGATCGGCGGCGAGTTCGGCGTTGGTCTCGGTGGCGAAGGTGCCGGGCGCAACGGAGTTGACCGTGATCGCGGCCGGGCCGAGTTCGCTGGCCAAGGCACGGGTCATCCCGTCTACGGCGGCCTTGGCGATCGGGTAGGCGGTATCCCCGAATCTGCCGAGCTGTCCGAGCACGGAGGAGACGTTGATAATGCGCCCGCCCGGTCCGCGGGCAGTTAGGTCGGTAGCGACGGCGCGGCTGAGCGCGTAAGCGGCGACGACGTGGGCGCGGAGCATGCGGTCCAGGTCAACCGGCGTGAGTTGGTCGGCGCCGCGCCTGTCGCGGTACCCGACGTTGTTGACCAGGATGTCGATGGGCGCGAGGTTGCGGATTGCCGAATGCGAGGCGTCAAGGTCGGTGACGTCGAACGCGGTGCCGGTGACATGGAGTCCTTCGCCGCAAAGGCGGCGGACGGCCGTGTCGAGCGATGCCGAGTCTCGTCCGTTGAGGATCACTCGGGCTCCGGCGGAAGCCAGTCCCCGAGCCATCTCATATCCCAGGCCCCGCACCGAGCCTGTGACCAGAGCGGTCCGGCCGGTTAGATCAAACATCGCCATCGGTTGCACGCAAGGGCCTCTCACTGGATTGTCTGGCGAATCTGGTGCAGATTCGCATTGCATCTAGGGAATCTGAGCCGAAGCTATTGCGCCCGGTCTTCTCAACGGAGAGCTGGTGGGCGGTTTCAAGTAGACAGCGTAACGACTTCAGCATATTTCTCCACGGGAGTCCGATAGGCGAGCGTTATTCTCGGCCGCCCGTTGAGCGAGTCTTCGATGGCTGAAGATCGTCCGGTCAGAACAGGGAGAAGAGATGGGTCCCCAGGGCATGTATTGTCGCAGGAAACCGTTGGTGTTCTCATTCGGGTCCCGCTGCAAAGGGCTGTGAGAATGGCAGGAGTTTGCCGGAATTCTGGTAGCGAGGGTGAATGAGGCGTGACGTGGCATCTCCGATCCCTGGACTGTCCCAGGTGAACGACTTGGCCAGGCTCCCGGGGGCGTCGCGACTGCATGTCTCAGGGCACGTTCGACTTCCTTTGCACCGTGATCGATGGGCAGAGGTAGGAGCTTCACGAATCTGGTCTGGCGCTGAAGATGGTTTTCGGCCTCGACTTCAGCGGCGCGCTGCTCCAACTCATCGAGGGCAGGCGCCAGGGCCAGACCGCCTGCGATGTCGGCCTTAGCGCCGAGGTGACGAGCCAGACGGTGGCGGAGAGCGGCGATCTACTCCATGAGGTGGCGACCATGTTCACCAACGTCTGCCAGCTCGACCCGCAGGCTGGCTTCGGTGATGAGGGACCGAGCCGGGAGCTGCCAGGTGCGGTCCTGGCTTGCCTGGCGTTCCCGGTCCCAGGCGGCGGTGATCCGACCGGCCAGATTCTCGGTCGGCGGAAAGGAACGACACCAGAACCCCCGCATGCCGGGCCGCCGCTGGGAAGCTGGTGGGTGAAACGGCATTCTCTATCGCCTCGATGGCTGGCTGGCGCTTGAGGCACCCGTAGGCCTGGCTTGCCTTGCGCAGCATGGTCGAGACCTCCTTGATAGCCACCCGTTCGGCTTCTCGCATCTGAAGCAGGACCCACTCGTGAGTATGGATGTGACCGAGGATCGCCTCGAGCTGGCGGGGGACGTGGTCAACGGCCTACGCTGCTGCATCAGCGGCCAGCATGCTCTCCCGTTCGCGGCGCAGCTTATCTGCATAGGTCCGCAACTCGGGCAGGTAGGAGGGATCCGACTCGAAGTGTGGGCAGGCGACGCACTGGTAGCGGATTGGTCAGGCTCCTCCCTCGGCGCGCGCACTGCTCGGCTCGGAGCACTTACCCGTGGGATACCGCCACCCACGGCAGCGACTCAACCGGTCGAGCGAGACCGCGGTTGTCGACTGCGTTGCGAGGCAAGGCTTCCATAGCGGTCCGACGGTGAGTGACGCTGCCGCGACCTTCGGCATCTCGCGACAGTCGTTGTATGAGGCCAAAGCGGCCAACGAGGCGGTTGGGCATGCCCCCTGGCTTCTGCCTCGCAGCCCCCCGGGGCCAAGTCCGCCCCACAAGCCCTCTGAGGTGCTCGTCGAGCGGCTGGTAGCGGGCAACAAATCACCGCCTACCCATACCCATCTCGCTCACCGGCGCACGCGCCGAGCGCCTCAGGGCCCTCGAACCGCACTGGATCGTGACTGCCGGTGTGTTGACTGGCGCTTCACCGCGAAGGCCCTCGCCCGCCAGCTCGCCCGCCTCCGCTGCTACGGCCGTCTTGGTCACATTAGCGACGCGACCACATTCAAGCAGTGAAGGCGCTGGCGGACTCGACCAAGCACAGCCTCACCTTCCGTATTTCCGCTCGCACCCGCGAGCTCGGGCCGTGGCCGCCGAGAAGCTGTGTCGCCTCCGCTGCGGCGACAAGGCGTGTACCTCGGGCTTTGCCATCTGCAAGGCGAGCCGCGAAAACGACGAGTACTCGTTCCTTCCCCGCGGCATAAAGGCGGGGCGCCCCGAAGACGCCCTCGACCGCGCGCGGCCTCCACCTCGGCGGTCCGACGGCATGGCTCAATTGCTTGCCGACGAAGTAGCGCGCTTGACCACTAGCTGTACCAGCGCGAGCGCGGTACCGTCGGTGACCTGCGCGGGAGTGAACCGCAGCAACCGCCATCCCATCAGGGTGGCGGTGTTGTATTTCTCAAGGTCTTTGGCAAAGCCTCCAGGCCTGTTGTGACGTCCCCTGACCCAGGTGCCGCCCTCGATCTCAAGGGCGAGGCGGATCTCTGGCCAGGCGAAGTCGAAGCGCCAGCGGCGCGGGGGCGCGAAGCGGTATTCGCGCTCGAATCCCTTGATCCCTGCCGAGGTGAGGAAATAGGCCAGCTGCTCCTCGATGGTCATTGCTGGGCAGCTTCTCGGGTGGAGCGGCCTTTGGCGAGCAAGAGCCGAGTGGCCGGGGCGGTGACGTCTCTCATCCAAGGCAGGACCGCTGGGGTGACGGCGATCTCGCATCCCGACCAGTTCAACGCGCTATTGGTGGTGAGGAGGTTCAGCAGCAGCTGGCCCGGGCCGGCGGGATCGGCGAGCCAGGCGGAATAGGGCTTGGGGCCGACCAGGTACTGGCCCAGGGTGAAATTGCAGATGATACGAAAGTCACTGAATTTGTTGGCAAGATACAGCTCCGTCTCGCTGGTGACGACATGTGTCGCACGCGCGGGGTCGCCTTCTCTCCAGACGGAGGGGATAGCCACACCCCTCAGCGGGAGAGCCATTACGCGGGAACCCACCCACTTCCCCTTGCCGGCAAGTGGCGCATATGGGCCGAGCAGGAGCAGCAGCCTGCCCGCCAACAAGGTTTGGGCGGAGCCACCGTCTGGAGCAAAGTCCGTGATCGCTGCAAGCTCGCCGTCTGGTGCCTTGAGCAGAATTACGTGGTTCATGGCGTCACCTTCTTTCTGGGGGACATGTATGCAGTGCGATCACAGCTGGGCCCGGCGCCGAGCAAGGTGGCCGGCTCGAAGAGATCGGTTTGGGGTGCATACATATGGCAGGCAAGGCGAGTTTCGGCGGCTCGATGAAAGGTGGGAACGACGATGGATATTCATTGTCCGGCCTGTGGCGGCGAAGTCTCCGACGCAGGAAACATGTATCTGTGCGACAACGGGGAGCAGTGCCGGGGCGGATTCAAGGTGTGGGCGAGCGTAGCTGGGTACACCTTGTCCGAGGAGG
>JAJYWM010000370.1 GCA_021791455.1 bacterium
AGCCGTCAGGGACCCATACCGCTCCCTAACCTTCATTAGACGCGCCTGCAGGCCGGGAGAGATCACGTCAAACCACCCCCCAAGGCTGAGGGAAGGAGGTGTCCCCTACTGCTGGGCCTTCTGGGCGCGACGCCGGAAGCGCTCCACCTGCCCGCCGGTGTCCACGATCCGCTGCTGCCCGGTGAAGAACGGATGGCAGACGCTGCACACCTCGGTCCTTATGGTGGCGACGGTGGAGCCGGTCTGGAAGGTGTTCCCGCAGGAGCAGGTGACCACCGCATCGTGGAAGTACTGAGGATGAATTGCAGCTTTCATGTCTGGACTTCAGTCTACCAAACCTTGGGATCTTCCTAACCGGATCCGGCTCCGGCTCCCCTCTTGGGCCCAGCAGAGCTGGTGGCGATGATCGGCCGGGTGAAGTTTCCCAGCTGCAGCAGGGGCAGCGAGGCTTTGAGGCGCTCGACCAGGATGTCGATTCCTATCCCGGGGTCCAGCTGGGGGATGCGCCCCAGCAGCCATAGTGGGTCCACATTAAGCGTCCTCAACTGGAGCTGGCGCACTCCGAGCTCTCCGAGCCTGGCGATGGAGAGCTCGACCTCCTTGGGCGAGTCACTGATCCCGGGGAAGGTCAAGAGGTTCACCGTCAGCTGCGCGCCCGACCGGGCGGCGGTCCGGCACGACTCCATGACGTCGTCGATGTCATACCCGCGAGGGCGATAGTAGGCGGCGAAGAGCAACTGATCGAAGCTGAAGATGCTGATGCGGCAGCTGTTGACCCCTGCGTCGAAGAGTCGCCTCAGGACCGAGGGCCTGCTCCCGTTGGTGTTGATGTGGATCGTGGCTGTGGGAAACTCGCGTCGGAGCACCCGGGCCACCTCCAGGAGCTGGCGTTCGCGGAGCAGCGGCTCTCCCTCGCAACCCTGTCCGAAACTCACCATCCCCGCCTCACCGGCCTCGGCCGCACGCCGAAGATGCTGGCGGCCGACCGCGATCAGGTCGTCTGAGGTCGGCGCCCTTGCTATCCGCGGCTGCGCCGCGGGCGCCCCGGAGTCGGTCTGCAGGGAGATGCAGCCGAGGCAGTCGGCGTTGCAGGCGGCGGAGGTGGGCAGCGCGGCCTCCCCCCGGCCGAGGAAGGTGTTCTGAGCGGTGAGACAGTTGTGGGAGAGGGCGCAGATGCTGAGCTGAGCCACCACCCGGCTCGTCGGCATCTGCCGCTGCAGGTGCTCCACCTCCTGTTCCAGCGTCGGCCGAGTGGGCCGGTCCCTGGTCCACGGAGCGAAGTCGTCCGTCCGCTGGGCCGCCACCACGATCTCACCATTCATATCGGCCGCCGCCGTGTAGCCGTACAGCGGCAGCGTGCGCAGCTCGACGCAGTCGTCCGGGTGGTATGCCGGAAGCAACAGTCGCAGATACCCTACGGGCAACACCGCGGCGACGGCCAGGCGATGGCGACCGGGGATCGGCGCCACCACACCGCGGGTCGAGCTGGCGCCCACACCCCGGCGTCCAGGCAGATGCATCAGGGTGGCTCGTGAAGGCAGCGGGATCCAATCCGAGATCGGGCGGTACTCCCTGCCGCTCCGACCCACAGCATCCCATCCTGCGGGAGCCACCACCATCTCCCCTTGGTCGTCGCTGAGGAGCGGGCGGAGTCCGCCCTTTGGGGTCAAACTGGGGCGACCGCAGGGTCCTGTGGTAGCTCTGGCTCTATCGCCAGGCCGGCCCTGACGACGCAGGCCGCCATGAAGCCGGCGAACAGGGGATGGGGGCGGTGGGGCCGGGAGCGAAACTCCGGGTGGAACTGGCTACCCACGAAGAAGGGATGGTTGCGCAGCTCCATGATCTCAACGAGCCTCCCCGTCGGCGAGGTGCCGCTGAACACGACGCCCACCTCCTCGAGCGCCTCGCGATAGCGGTTGTTGAACTCGAACCGGTGGCGGTGGCGCTCATAGACGACAGGTTCGCCATAGGCCTGCCCAGCCTTCGATCCGGGCTCCAGCTTGCAGGGATACAGCCCAAGGCGCATGGTGCCACCCATGTCGGCCACGTCCCTCTGCTCCGGCAGGAGGTCGATGATCGGGGCCTCGGTGAAGGCGTTGAACTCCGTGCTGTTGGCGTCCTCGGTGCCCAGGGCCTCCCGAGCGATGTCGATGCAGGCGCACTGCATCCCGAGGCACAGGCCCAAGAACGGCACCTGGTGGTGGCGGGCATAGCGCGAGGCGGCGATCTTGCCCTCGATACCTCGGTGTCCGAATCCGCCGGGGATCACCAGCCCGTGCAGTCCCTCGAACGACGAGGCGTCACCGGGCTCGAGCGTCTCAGTGTTGATCCAGCGAATGTCCAGGCCCACACCGTGAGCGACGGCGGCATGCCGCAGGGATTCGGTCACGCTGATGTAGGCGTCGGGGAGGGCCACGTACTTGCCCGCTATCCCCACCAGGACCCGCTCGTCCGCGGACAGGATACGGTCGACCAGCTGCTCCCAGCGTCTGAGATCAGCGGGGCCGGTGTCCAAGCCCATCTCCTCGGTGATGAACCTCCCCAGCCCGCTGGATTCCAGCAGCAACGGCACCTGGTAGATGGTGCGCGCGTCGGGCACGCTGATCACCGCCTGGGACTCGACATCCGCGAAGAGGGCAATCTTGTCCCTGACCCCTGCGCCTATGGGCTGGCGTGAACGGCACACTATGGCGTCGGGCTGGATCCCGATACCCCTCAGGGTCTGCACCGAATGCTGAGTTGGCTTGCTCTTGAACTCTTCGCTGGCATCCACGTACGGGACCAGGGTGACATGCACGTAGAACGTGTTGCGCCGCCCCACATCATTCTTCAGTTGCCGGATCGCCTCCAGGAAAGGCAACGACTCGATGTCACCCACAGTGCCACCGACCTCGACGATCACCACGTCCGCCTCCGACTCCTCGGCGACCCGTCGGACCCTGTCCTTGATCTCGTTGGTGATATGGGGGATGACCTGGACGGTTGCCCCCAGAAAGTCGCCGCGACGCTCCTTGGCAATCACCTCGCTGTAGATCTTGCCGGTCGTGACGTTGCTGGCTTTGCTCAGGTTGGTGTCAACAAATCGCTCGTAGTGCCCGAGATCCAGATCGGTCTCGGCCCCATCGTCGGTGACGAACACCTCACCGTGCTGGTAGGGAGACATGGTCCCGGGGTCGATGTTGATGTACGGGTCCAGCTTCTGCAGGGATACCTTGATCCCACGCGCCTTGAGGATGGTCCCCAAGGAGGCGGCCGTGATGCCCTTGCCTATCCCCGAGACGACGCCGCCGGTTACAAAAATGAACTTAGCCATCGCCGGCTCGCAACCCACACGGGGGGAGTGCACCCATGTGGGCAGATCCTAACATCCGGGCCGCTCCCCCTGCTGCCAACGATCAGCGCCGAGGCTCAAGCACCACCACACGGGTATCTTCGGCGGCGCCGAGCGATCCGGAGAGGGTCAGCTTCGCCTGTGGGGATACCTGAGCCAGGCCCATCTCCCTGACCAGGGCGGCCAGCTCACCGGGGGCGGCGTCGAGGGCCGACTGATAGCCGGTGGGCACCATCACCCCGGGCTGCACCCTGGCTATGAACTGAGCGACGGCCACGGCCCGGGCGGAGCTGCCATTATCCAAGCTGATCCCCAGCACATCGATGAAGCCCAGCGACTCCAGGGCCTCATCCGACAGTTCAGCGGGCAGTGCCCCGAAGTTGCACACCGCGACTTCATCCACCTCGGTCACGAACACGACCCCGCCCGAGACCGCAACTCCCCGCACGCTCACTCCGCGCAACTCGTACTCCCCGGGACGGACGACCATCTGGGGGCCTGACGGGGGACGGAGCTGGTTCTCCTCCGCCACAGGTCCGACCACGATGTCGGATCCGGTCCGACCTGCCAGCTGGGGATCGTCTCCCGAGGCGGAGAGAAGGACGCGAGACTCTCTACCCCTGAGCAACAGGCTGTCAGATCCCAACCACGTTATCTCCAAGCACGTGCCTCCCAAAGCCGTGATCGCTTGCCCCCGGGCCCTGGTCGAAGCCCGGTCAACTCATGCCGAAGGAACTGTAAGCGAAAGCTGCCGGCTGACTCCGGATCTGACCACCGTCACGGTCAATTGAGCTGCGACTCCATAGGAGTTCAGCAGATCCACCAGGTCAGGGTAGGCGGGCGCCGCCAGGCCATGCAGGGCCCTGCCATTGATGGCGGTCACGTCATCGCCAACCTTGATCCCGGCACCGGCCGCTACGGATCCAGGAATCACCGCCATCACCTCTGCCCCCTGCGGCAGCCCGTCGGCGGCGGCAGTCGCAGCGTCGACCCAGGCCGTGACCAGGCCCAATGCGGGAGGCGCCGTGCCATTCGTGGCAATCCCGTTCACCAGGTCCGCCGCGTCCACCGCGTCTAGGGCGAAGCCAAAGGCGGATGCGGCCTGCCCCTCACCCGCCGGAGCCATGCGCTGGCCGGTGAGCACCCCTATGACCTGTCCTGAGGCATTGACCAGCGGTCCCCCCGAGCTCCCGGGTGGCTCGGGCGCGTCGGTGCGCAGAATCCCATCGATCAGGGTCGTACCCGTGCTGGAGGCCGAGTCGGGGACATCGGCAGTGATCCCCACCTCGCTCACCGTCCCTATGTCGACCGTGGTCGTGCCATCGAGCGGGACCGAGACCGCAATGGCGTCGGCGCCCAGCGCGGAGGCGGCGGCGAAGGTGAGGGGCTTGGGCAGTGCGTTGGATTCAACCTGCAGGATCACGATCCCGGTGGTGGGGTCCGCGGTGGCGATGGTGGCTGGAAGCACCTGGCCGCTCTGCAGGATCACCTCCACCCCGGAGGCACCAGCGACAGCCCCCTCAGATGTGACCACCAGCCCACTGGAGCTGGCTACAAACCCGTCCGACGTCTCGGAGGCGGTGGGCTGCGCCCCGGTGCCGGACTGCCGGACCACCTCGACCACCGAAGGGGAGACCGCGGCCAGCACCGAGCTCAGCGAGGTTGTGGATGAGCCGCCGCTGGGGCCGCTGGTCCGCACAATGACGGTCGCTGGGGCGGTGGAAACAAAATGCCGGTACAGGAAGAAGGCGCCCCCGCCTCCCACCGCGACCCCGATCACAGCCGCCACCACGGCGACGGCGGCCAGGCGCAGCGGGTACGGGCCAGGCGTCGAGCTTGGGCGCGGATCGATCATCTCACGGGTACCAGGTGAGCACGACCTGCTCGGTGGGCTGGAATCCGGCGTCCCGGTACGCGGCCATCGCCGGCGCGTTCTCAGATCTCGTCCACACGCATGCGAAGGTGACCTGGCGCGATCGGAAGAGCTCCACTCCGGCGGCTACCAACCGGCGCCCGAGCCCCCGGCTGCGCCACTCCGGAGCCACGTACAACTCCGCCAGCTCGCCCTCCAGACCGGTTCCGGGATCGAAGATGACGCACCAGCAGAAACCCGCCAAGCTCCCGTCCGCCAGGGCCGCGAACACGTGGTTCTCCCCCAAGAAGGAGGCGGCTGTCGTCGGCAGCGTCACGTCGAGCGCCGCTCGCGCGGGTGCGGAAGGCTCCTCAGGGCTCGCCTCGGCTGCCAGTAGGTCCAGCAGTAGAGGCCGTATCGATGGCAGCTCGTGCGCTTCCAGCAGCCGGATCTCCAGGTCCGGGCTGCCACCCGGATCTCTCATGAGCCCACCCCGGTCGAGACGGGGTGAGGCGCCACGATGTCGACGGAAAAGCGGCCCACGGCAGGGAGCGAGGGCCCGTCCCGCCCTTCGGACTCCGTGTCTCGCCAGCCCGTGCGGCCGCCAGGAGACGGCCACGGCTGTTGGGTGGTTCCAGTACCTCGCACAGTCTCATCGTAAGCCGCCCGCCGGATCAGGGCTGCCTCGAGGAGGTCGCCTCAAAGTAGTCGGGTGACGGCTCGGTGCGAGCCACTCCGGTCTCGATGGCGGCCCTCGCGACGGCCTTCGCCACCGCCATGTGAACCTCCCGGTCCAAGGAATCCGGCACCACCTCGCCGTCGCGCGCCCGCGAGGCGATCGCCAGAGCCGCCGCCACATACATCTCGGTGTTGAACCGCCTAGCCCTGGTGTCGAGGGCGCCCCGATAGAGACCGGGGAAACCCAGCAGGTTGTTGACCACCGCGCCGTCGACTGCGAGCGCCGCCCCCGCCGCCATGGCCCTCTCGGGTTCGATTTCAGGAAGAGGGTTGGATATCGCGAAGATGATCTGCCCAGGCCTGATCTGATCCGGCCTCAGCAGCCCCGGCTGCGCGGTGGCCGCGATCACGACATCACAGCGGGCCATGAGCTCATCCAGCTCGACCGCGATCCCCCCGCCCTCGCGCAGGCGGTCCAGAGAGTCCGGTGTGCGTCCTGTGCCCAGAACCGCCTTGCCCTGGTGATGCATCAGCAACTGGGCGATGGCGGACCCCGCCGCCCCCAGCCCGACCACCCCGGCGGTGAGGTCCTGGAGGCTTTGGCCCGTCATCGTGGCCCCCCGCAAGACCGCCGCCAAGACCACGGTGGCGGTACCGTGCTGGTCGTCGTGCATGACGGGAATGTCGACCCTCTCCTGCAGAGCCGGGGTGATCTCAAAGCAATGCGGGGCCGCGAAGTCCTCGAGCTGGATGGCCCCGAAGGTGGGGCTGATCCGGACCAGGGCGTCCACGATCGAATCTGACGGCCCCGGCCTGACCAGCAGCGGGTAGGCGTCGATGCCCACCATCTGGGCCATCAGCGCGCACTTTCCCTCGATAACCGGCATCCCGGCGACGGGGCCGATGTTGCCCAACCCCAGGACGGCCGTGCCGTCGGTCACCACCGCGACCGAGTTGGCAATCCCCGTATAGCGGTCGGCCACCGACGGATCGCCCTCTATAAGTCGGCAGACCTCTGCCACGCCTGGGGTGTAAACGTGGCGGAGGTCGGCCACGGACCGCACGGGGTAGCGGGGCTTGATCTGAAGCTTGCCCCCGAGATGGACCCTGAGCACCTCGTCGCGGACGTCGAGAAGGTGAGTGTCAGGGATCTCCCTGATCGCCGCCAGGACCAGCTCCAGCATCGCCAGATCCGTGGTGCTCACGTCCATGTCCCTGACCACATTGCGCGAGCCGCGCTCCACGGTGCGGATGTCGCCCAGGTTGCCGCCGGCCCGGCCGATGGCGGTGGCCACCTCGCCGAGAACGCCCGGCCGGTTGTCGTTGCGGACCCTGAGCGTCCTGACTATCCGGTAACTTGACTCTGCTGCTGAAGGCTGCCCCGCCTCGGTGGGAAAGGCGCTATGTCCGGTGCTTGCAATCTTCGGTTCGGCGCTCATCGTGGCAATGGCTCCCGGCGCCGCAGGGCGCTTTGTTCAATCGACACCTGAGGAAGTTACCGCCTCCGAGGGTCGCCGCGCACGGTCCCTTGGCACCGACGGCCACCTACGTCACCGGACTGCCTCTCCTCAATCCAGGGTCGAGGCTACGAGCCCGCATCCCGTCCTCAACCTCAGCCGGTGTCGAGCCCAGTCGGCTGGCCCCTCTGGTCCACAGCCGCGGCCTGTTCGGGCGTCAACCAGCCAGGATCTTGCCGATCGCAGACCTGAGCTCGCCGCTCTGCAACTGGCCCAGGATCAAGGACGATATCACCCCGCTGGGCTTGATGAAGACGGCCACGGGCAGGCCCGGCAGGCCATAGGCCTCAGCGACCGTCCCCCTGGTGTCCAGCAGGCTGGGCAGATGCACCTGAAGGGAGCGCAGGAAGTTCTCAGCCGTGCGCGAGGACTGCTGGTCGTCTATCAGAACCACGCTCAGGCCCCTGGCCGAGTACAGCTTGGCCGCTCTCGCCACCAGGCCCATGTCGGCCTTGCAGTTGGTGCACCAGCTGGCCCAGAAGTCCAGCATCACGGGACGCCCCTTGAGCTTGGCGAGGGTGACCCGCGCACCCGAGGTGGAGGTGAGGGTGAAGTTCGGAGCGAGCTTGCCAGGGACCGCCTGACTGGTCTTGGGAAAGGCGTTCACCTCCCTCTCCTGCTGCAGCAGGGGAGCGATCGCCTGATAGACGGTCTGTGGAGTCCAGGAACCACCCGTCTTGAGCTCCGAGCGCCCCTGCGCGTCGAGGTAGTGGTAGATCGTCTTGGGCACGGTGGAGGGGCTGAGCGTGGGCTGGGACTGCATCACGGTCACGATGTAGCCCTCTGGGTTGATGACCTCCAGCACCGAGGCGTGGATCAGGTTGTAGGGCTCTGGCCTGCCCGTGAAGAGATCGATGGGAGCGGGCCCGCCCCACGGCAGTGCCTGCACCGGAGGCACCCCCAACGACGACCAGAACGAGTTGATCGCAGCCGGGGCACCGGTGAGCAGCGGCCACGGCAGAGAGAAGTAGCGCTGATACTTGGTGAGGATCGCGGGGGTGTCATCCTCCGGGTCTTGCGTCGCCTCCAGGATCTGCACCTGGCTCCCCAGCCCGTGCGAGTTCAGCATGCTGTGCAGCTGCAACAGGGCCGCCGCCACAAGGGGGCATGTCTCCTGGCACTCCGTGAGAAAGCTGGCCAGCACCACCACCTTGCCGCGATACTGGCTCAGCCGCACCGGCTTGCCCGCCTGGTCGATAAACGAGGTGTCTGGGACAGAGCGGATCTGGCGCGATGCGAGAGCCAATCCGAAGGTCACCTGGCTGTTGCCGCCGTAGGCCGAGAGTGGCTCGGGAGTGGCATTGCCCGCCTCGAACCGGAAGGTGAACAGAAGGGGAGTGGTCTGTCCCGAGGTGATCTGGAAGGCGGCGGATCTGTCGACCACGATCCGCCGCCCATCTGCTGTGACCACCAGGCGCTCCTGAGAATAGCTCCCGGAGGCCAGCGGTTCTTGCAGCAGCTCGGCTGTGTTGGGAGCCACTGCGGACCCGGGCAGGGTGACCGTGGTGGGGGCCGAGGACAGCTGGCGCCACCCTCCCCCGGTGGCGTTGCCACGGACCATGAGCCCATCCACCTGAGCCGTGGTCGAGGCGCCGGGCTGGGGGCTGGGGACCGCCACCGACGCCAGCACCAGCAGGTGGCCCGGGGCCGGGCCGGGCCGGGTGAGCGCGAGGGTGACGGCGCCGGTCACGACCGCCGCCAGCGCCGCCGCCGCCGACCAGCGCCGCCAGCTCATCCTCAGCACGGGGCCACTAACAAGTGTTCACCCGCAACCAGAAGGCGATCGGACCGCCGACCCTCAGCCCTTCTTCCACTCCGCGTGCTTGCGGAAGAGCCCGCCCTCTCCCAGATGGAACCAGCGCTCCTCCTGATAGGGGGGCAGTTGGGTGACGGTGGCGCCATCCAGGTCGGTGTGAACCGCGCTCAGGGTGATCTTGACCACATGGTCGGCCGCCACCTCGGCCACCCGCCCTCCTTCGCTTAACTTCACGGCGATGCCGTGGAAGATGTCCTCCGCCTCGTCTCCCAGCAAGGACTCGGTGGTCCCGAAGCTGATGCCCGCCCTGTCAAGGATGGGCGCGTGGTAGGGCGTCCTTATCCACGCCACCTGTTCCTCGTCGGGATCCAGGGCCTGATCGCTGATGGTGTTGTCCATGCTGCTACTCCCTAAAGAGGACCTGACCGAAATTCGATCCTACGACAGACCCGAGACCGGGTCTCGACCGGGATCACGACGCGCTGGCCGGTAGGCTCGCCAGCACGATGGAGATGGTCGTCTTCGAGCCATTGGTCTCGGTGACGCCGAGCTTGACCGTCTGCCCGGGATTCATGTTGGCGAGAGCATCGGTCAGGTCCTGCACCGAGGGGGTCGGCGTTCCGTTTATGGAGGTGATGACGTCGTGCACCCTGAGTCCGGCGGCGCTGACCGCAGCCCTGGTTATCTGGACCACTAGGACGCCGTCGGGATTGCCACTGCTGTCGGTGCGCTGCTCCACATCGATACCGATGTAGGCGCGGCCGGAGTTCTCGACCTTGCCGTACTTGACAATCTGACCGGCGATGTCCGTGACCACATTGCTGGGGATGGCGAAGCCAATTCCCGGCGCCTGGCTGCTGCCCAGTTGAGGATCCAGCGCGGCAAGGGTTGGGATCCCCACCACCTGGCCCTCGAGGTCCACCAGCGCGCCGCCGCTATTGCCGGGGTTGATCGGGGCGCTGGTCTGGATCACATCTGGCAGGGTCACGCCGTTGGGCTCGCTAACGGTCCGTCCGACGGCTGACACTATCCCGGTCGTGGCCGAGCTCTGGAACCCCAGCGGGTTGCCGATCGCCATCACGATGTCGCCGACCTGCAGCTGAGAGGAATTGGCGAAGGTGGCGGGGTGCAGGCCACTGGCGGAGATGTGGATCACGGCCAGATCGTCGCCCGGAAAGTTGTTGACCAATGAGCCCTTGTAGTTCTTGCCGTTGGAGAGGGTGACTGTGAACGTCTTGAAGCCATCCGCGACGTGGTTGTTGGTAACGATGTCACCCTGGGAGTTGAAGATGATCCCCGAGCCCAGGTCCTGCGAGGTGGAGATCTGCACCACTGCGGGACCGACCTCCTTGAAAAGCTCCACATAGTCCGCCTGAAGCGCCAGCAGGGCGCTGGACAGAGCGGTCTGAGCGACCTTCGGCGTGGCTATCCTCTCGACCTTGGGAGCGGTCCCATGGCCGACCGTGCCGGCACATCCGGCAACCATGACCGCCATCAGCGGCAGGGCCACGACCGCCGACCCGAAAAGTGACCTCTTCACCTGACCTGCCTCCCAAAAGGACTCGCCCGCCAAGCCGAGCGGGTTTGGCCGCCCAGGCTAAACGGTAACCCAGGAAGATCAGAGTCGGCTGAGATTGATCTGACGGGAGAAGCCACCGGCCGCCTCCAACACCCCCTCCTCAGCTGGGGCGGCCGCCGTTGGCGTACAGGACCTGGCCGCTGACGTAGGATGCGTCTTCGGAGCACAGAAATGCGATCACCGCGGCGATGTCCTTTGGAGTGCCGAGCCGGCCCAGAGGGATCCTCTCCTGGGACTGGCGGTGGAACTCCTCAAGGCTCATCCGCAAGCGGTCGGCGACCGCTCTGGTCATTGCCGTGTCCACGAACCCTGGCGCCACCGCGTTCACGTTGATGTTGAAAGGGCCGAGCTCGAGGGCGAGGGTCCGTGTCAGACCCTGGATCCCCGCCTTGGCCGTCGCGTAGTTGGCCTGACCGCGGTTCCCCAGGGCCGATGTCGACGAGAGGAAGACGATCTTGCCCGTGCGCTGCTGGACCATCGTGCGCGCCGCGGCGCGGGCACAAAGGAAACCTCCCCGGCAGTGCACCTGCATCACCTGGTCCCAGTCCTCAAGAGGCATGCGGTGGAGGAGGTTGTCCCTGGTGACACCCGCGTTGCTGACCAGGATGTCCACCCGGCCGAAGCTGTCCAAAGCGGCGCTGAACAGGCTCTCGACACTGGGCTCGTCCTGGACGTCGCAGCCCACCGCGACGGCGACGCCTGCAGCATCGGTGATCGCCCGCGACACCTCGGTCGCAGCCTCCACTTGGAGGTCTGCGACCACCACCTGGGCCCCATCCGCGGCCAGGCGGATACAGGTCGCCTCGCCGATTCCCTGACCGCCTCCGGTCACCACCGCGACCCGACCGTCGAAGCGTCCCATCGCTGCCTCCTCATGACCTGTCGTTACACCTTGGCAGTTTGCCGGATCGACTGGGCCCGGGGCCGCGGGAGGGCGGTGGGCTCAAGGAGTCGCCCCGCAGAGCGGCTGCCGCCCCCTGGCCACGACCCGAGCCCTCCGGATGGCCCGGAGTCCACGGGGTACCCCATGGCCGACTCAGGCCCCGGGGAAGGCGGAGATCAGGCCCGGCGCTGTGCCTCCCGACCGGAGCGGTCGCCCGCCCTCCTACCAATGGCAGCCGCCAGCAGCACCACCACCGTCAGGGCCACTCCCGGGACAACCAAGCGGCTCAGCAGGCCCAAGAGTGTCAGGGCAAAGACCAGCAGGACAACCAGGCGCAGCGGTCCGTGTCCAACCAGCAGGGCCCAGGCCACCACCCCCAACGGCGGAAGCAGCAGCAGCAACAGACCGGTGAGGATGCGGTCGCGCACCGCACCCGCGGTTCGCCGGATGGTGTCGAGGAGGGCGTAGAGCCACGCCAGCAGGAATAGCAGCAGAGTGAGAGAGGACGGCATGACGGCAGCAGTTTGGTGGCGAGGACGGGACCGGGACCCGATTCGTCGCCGGGATGTTGCCGGTCGCGCACCGGAAGGCCGCCCTGGCTTTGGTAACCTACCCGCGGATGGGCAAGCTTTACGACCTTTCGGAGATGAGCTTCGGGCCCGCCGACGGACTGGTCCGGGAGCACGGACAGCGGGTGGTGCTGTTCGGGTTCGTGGGAGTGCTCGGCGCTGCCACCACGATCGGCGGCACGGCGTTGCTGTACCACCACCTGCTGATGCTGCCCCTCTGGCTGGCATCAGCCATCTCCATCCAGACCGCCATCGTGGTCACCTTCACCCTGAACTCCCTGCTCACCTGGCGGGACAGGCAAACGGAGAGCTTCTGGCGACGGGCGGGGACCTTCGAGGCTGTCTCGCTGGTCGGCCTTGGGATTCAGGAGTTGACCCTGCTCGTGGGAGTCGGGGGCCTTCACCTCTTCTACCTCTTGGTGCTGGTGGTGGGGATCGGGCTGGCAGCGATCTGGAACTACCTCGTGAACAACAGGGTCACGTTCGCCAAGCTGGAGCCGACTTCAGCCTGACCGCCTAGGCGGTTCTGGTCACGGGCAGGCGCGGATCACACGCCGGCAGCGGTCGGGTCCATGAGAGGGACCTCCCAGCTGTGCCCCAAAAGGGCCATGCCGGTCTCCCGCCTGCCCTGTCCCTGGACCCGGAAGCTCTGGGGACGGTCAATCTCGACATACTGGCGCCCGCTGGTTAGGTCCAGGATCTCAACCTTGGCCCCGTAGACGCCGTCCAGAAGCGGGAGTTGTGGGATTGCCAGCCTGACGGTGCCGTGCGCCGGCAGAGTCCTGGTGCCCAGCTCACCGTCATCCGTCTGGGTACTGATCAGGGTGTCCTGGCCGGCGGGATAGAAGGAGATGCGGAACCGGACTCCGTGAAGCGGCCCGGGCGCCTCGTAGCCCACGGCCACGGTCAGGCTCGAGCCGGTCGTCGCCGAGCTCGCCTGCTCACCTTCGCCGGTGAACGTCAAGGAGGTGATGCGCACCCCCATCCAGCCCGCCTCGGAGGCGCCAGCTCCAGCCGCGGCCTGGCGCAGTGCCTCCATCTCGTGCTGGTTGACCTCGCCGACGTAGCTGTCGACCACCGGGCCCGTCACCCCCAGCGCCCGCTGGACTCCATGGTCGATCCAGAGGCAGCGGTCGCAGAGGCGGCGCACGCTGTCGGCGGCATGGGACACGAAGACCAAGGTTCTGCCCTCCCGCCGCATCCCCTCGATGTGATCCATGCAGCGCCGCTGGAAGGCCTCGTCGCCCACCGCCAGGACCTCGTCAATGAGAAGGATGTCCGGGTCCATATGGATCGCAATCGAAAATCCCAACCTCGTGTACATGCCAGAGCTGTAGTTGCGCACCGGGTTGTCGATGAATTGCTCCAGCTCGGCGAAGCCGACGATCTCGTCGATGACGGAATTTATGTACCGGCGGGGCAGGCCCAGGATGGCCCCGTTCAAGTAGATGTTCTCGCGCCCGCTGTAGTCGGGATGGAACCCTGCTCCAACCTCCAGCAGGGAGGCGAGCCGGCCCCTGACCGTGACCTTGCCCCGGTCGGGGATCAGGATTCCCGCCATGCACTTGAGCAGAGTCGACTTCCCGGAGCCGTTGGCCCCGATGATCCCGAAGGTCTCACCCTCATGGACCTCCAGGTCTATGTCCTTGACGGCCCAGAACTCCTCGTAGCGGGACCGGCGGCGATCGACCAGCATCTCCTTCAGGGTCTCGCTGCGCTGATGGTAGATCCTGAAGCGCTTGCTGAGGCCGCTGACGACGATGGGGCCGTCGCTCATCAGATCTCCTCGGCGAAGCGCCGCCGCAAGCGACGGAAGACCCGCATTCCGAAGTAGATCAGGACCGCCGCCAGCACCACCGTGTAGAGCAGCCCGTGCCAGTGCTGAGGCCAGCGGTTGAAGACGAAGATGTCCTGGAACCCGAGCGTCACCCAGGTCATCGGGTTGGCGTAGATGATGAACTTGAAAATCAGGCCCAGCTTGCCGTGGTGGAAGAAACCCTCGTACTTTGTGAACGGCCAGATCACCGGGGTGATGTAGAACCACACCATGGTCGCCAGGTTGATGATGTACTGAAGGTCACGGAAGTAGACGCTGCCTGCGGCCAGCATCAGGCCGAGGCCAAGGGAGAGCCCAAAGGTGACCAGCACGAGCCCGGGGACGGCAAGCAGAGGCAGACCCACAGGGGACTTGGTGAAGATGATGAAGGGCACCAGCAGCACCAGGCTGATCAGAAAGTTCACCAATGCCGCCATCACCGTGGATACGGTGAGCAGCATCCACGAGAAGGCGACCTTGCGGACCACGCCGGCGTTGGCGATGATGCTGCTGGCGGCCATCACCAGGGCCTGCTGAAAAAAGGTCCAGGGCAACAGGCCGCACAGCAGGAATACCAAGTATGACTTCCCGCTCGGTCCTTGGACCTTGAGCAGGGCGCCAAAGACGGCCGCGTAGACCAGCATGAACACGAGCGGGTTCAGCAAGGTCCAACCGATGCCCAGCACCGAGCCCCGGTAGCGTGCCCGCACGTCCCGGCGCACGAGCTCCCAAAGAAGCTCCACCCGCCTGGCGATAGGGCTCGACTGGGGCGCCCTCGGCTTGCGTGCTAATCCCGAGGTACCTTCGAGCGCTTGGGAAGTTGCCACGGAGGTCGAGTCTAGCAGGGGCCGGAAGTCACCCCCCCACCTTCCAAATCGGGGCCCGGCGCTTCAGCTCGTCGATCACATAGGTGCAGGCGTCGAGCGCCTGATGCCGGTGGGCCGCGCTGGCGACGACCGCCACGGACGCCACGCCCCTGCCGACCCTGCCCGTGCGGTGCTGCACCAGCACCTCGCCCACGCCCTGCCTGGCGGTCGCCTCCCCGACTATCGCCGTGATCTCGCTGACCGCCATCTCGGTGTACGCCTCATAGTCGAGATGAGACACCTCCACCCCCTCGTCGGGATCCCTGACCACCCCCACGAAGGTCGCGACCGCCCCCATCCCCCTGAGGTCGACCATCCTCCGCATCGCCTCGAGGTCAATCTCCTGCGGACCCACCACGACAGCTGGCATCAGCGCCTCCCTCCCGACACCGGGGGGATGAAGGCGAGCTCGTCGCCGGGCTGGGCCAGCGCCTCCCAAGGGACGTAGTCCCGGTTCAGGGCGGGACGTACGGTGTCCTTCATCGACGCCAGCGCGGGTATCTGCTCGCACAACCGCTCCCAGCAGCCAGCGACTGAGGCGGGCTCGTCCAAGATCAGCTCGACCGTGGATCTTCCCGCCTGCTGACGCAGGGTGGCGAAGAGGAGCACGCGGATGGCCGCGGTGCTCACCCTAGTTCCCCCGATCGGTGCCGGGGCGGCAGCTGAGCGCAAGGACACCAGGAGCCCCCATCGGGCTGGCTGGACCAGCGGGCGCTCCCCCTGAAAGGGGATGTTTGGACACGGAAAGATGGTAGTCGGCCAGGGTCAGTGCCGGAAGATGTCCTTCTCCCGCGGGCGCAGGAGAGCCTGTGCCGCCATCTCCGGCCCCTGCCAGGAAAACCCGCGGACCACCGCCACCGGGACGCCGTCGATCTTGCCCATCACGAGCTCTGCCAGCCCGGCGATCTCATCGGCCGTCCCGATCGTGGACGCATGCAGCAAATAGCCCATCTCGTCCAGCAGCCCGCGGTGGTCGCTGAGAGGGGGAATGCCGGAGCATCCGATCGCCACGTTGACGGCTCCCTCCCGAAACGGCCGCCCAAAGGTGTCAGTCACGATCACCCCCAACGGGCCGCCGTGGGCGAGGTCCAGCCAGGAACGGCGCAGCCGGTCCGCCGACAGGTCGGGTGCCACAGGCAAACAGGTCACTGCCTCGCCTCCCCCGACATTGCTGCGGTCGACGCCGGAGTTGGCGCAGACGAAACCATGCACGGTCTCGGTGACCAGGACCCCGGGCTCGGCTCTGACCACCCTCCGGCTCTCCCGCAGGATCACCTCCGTCATCCGGGGATCCTGCCCAACACGCGCCGCCAGCGCGACCGCCGCGTCCCCCGGCACCACACCGTCCAGCCGGAGAACTCGCCCCTCCGCCTTCGAGATCACCTTGTGCGTGACCACAACCACATCCCACGGCTCCAGACCACCCGCCCGCAAAAGGGGGCGACGGCAGGTCGCTCCCAGGTCATCCCCCGCGACCACCTCGGGGATCCCCTCCACCCCCCAACAGGTCAGCCGCCTAGCCCGCACCAGGGGCTGGTCTCGGTCAGGACTCGACATGGCGTGAGCGATCATCCGCCGGCGCCCGTTGGAAATCAGCGGCCCAGGTCACCAGAGGGTGACCCACCGCCGCGGACTCTGGCGCTTGCTGCAGGTCCTCGGGTCGGTCCAGATCCCACTGCAGGCCGGGGGCGTTCGCCACCTCAAACCGCAACCCGAGGACCGCGGCGATCCTCTCATGGCGGCGCCGCGAGCCGGGCCCGAAGGCATGGACGAGCAACGACGCGGGGTTGACTATGACGCCGTTGGTGCCGGTGCCGCCGGTGTCGGGAAAGACGGTCATCGATCCGGGTGGCGCCGCTTCGGCCGTCGCCAGCAGCGTCCGCAGATCCGATTCCGCGAGCGCGGGCAGGTCGGCGGCGATGGTGGCGATGGTGGTGGCGCCACGCTCCAGGCACCAGCAGGCGCCTGACCGCACCGCTGCCGACTGGCCCCAACCCGAATCGCCAAGCCTCGCCACTCCCAGCCGGTCGCACAGGGGCGCGAGGTTATGTTCCGCCGACACGACCACAACCCTATCCCTGGGCCAGACCCGTGCGGCGAGCCCGACCGCCCTCACGCCGAGGCTCAGACTGACCAGCTCACGCTCTGGGCGGCCCAGGGCACCGGCCAGACGTTGCTTGCTGCCGGAACTCGGCTTGAGGGGTATCACCAGGTGGGCGCCTCCGGTCACCCCACCTCCCCCCCGCCCCCCATGCCGATGGAGCAGGCGGCGAGCACGTGTGCCGCCAGGCGGCGCCGTGCCTCACGGCTCACCATCATCGTGTCGCACACCGTGGGCACCGCCCCTTCCCCCAGAACACCGTCGGCCAAGGCCGCATCCTCGCGGTCAATCACCAAAGTGCCAGCCAGGCCGGCGAGGTATTGCGCAACCCCGACGGGCGAAGGGGCGAGACCAAGAGCCTTCAGCATCGCCACAGCCGGTCCCTTGATGGCCCGGCCCCCGACGATCGGGCTCACGGCGACCACCTGAGGCGCCGCGACCACCGCCTGCCGAATCCCCGGCACGGACAGGATCGGGCCTATCGAGATCACGGGGTTGCTGGGCGCGATGATCACCAGGTCCGCATCCGCGAGTGCTTGAAGGACTCCAGGCGCCGGCCGCGCTCGCTCGGCTCCCCGAAATTCGAACCCGGCTATCTCGGGCGCACACCCTTCACGTACCAGATACTCCTGGACGTGGAGGTCTCGACCGTCCTTGGTGTGGATGCGGGTGCCGACCGCCTGGTCGCTCATGGGAATTAGCCCAACCTTGATCCCCATTCTCTCCGCCAACTCGGCCGTCACCTCTGAGAGCGATCGGCCCCGGCGCAGCCACTCGGTCCTGAACAGGTGAGTTGCCAGGTCCCGGTCTCCCACTTGAAACCAGCTTTGCTCTCCGAGCTCGGCCAGCCTACCCAGAGTTCGCCAGCTCTCATCCCGCATCCCCCAACCCCGCAGCTCGTCGCTCTCCCCGCTCAGGGCATAGGTGACAGAGTCCAAGTCTGGGCTCACGTGCAGCGAGTGCACCACAAAGTCATCGCCGGTGTTACCGATGACAGTGATCCGGGCTCGCGGAGCGGCTTCCACCAACCCCAGAAGGAACCGGGACGCGCCCACTCCCCCCGCAAGCACGGCCAACCGCGGGGACCCGTCATCCACATGATCGCCCCCCCCTCGGGACACACCTGAACCGACCCGGTTCATCGTGACCCGCCCGTGCTGAGAAGCAGCCGCGCTCTCGTTGTGCCGGTCGCGAGGCTACCTTGGGTGGGGAATCGCAGGCACCGAGACATGAGGGCCCTGGTTGCTCAGCCGCAGCCCCGAACGGGCATACCAAACACCTGAGCGCCCATCAACCAGAAGGCGTTCAGGTGCGCGGCCGGAAGCTGGTCTCGTCAGACAGCGCTGCAGGCCTTGGCCGTACCCGCACCCTCTCCGGTGTCAAACGACTGGCCACAGGAGCAGGTCTTGACCGCCTGGGGGTTGTGGACCGTGAAGCCGCCGCCCATCAGGCTGTCGACATAGTCGATCTCGGCCCCGTCCAAGTAAGTGGCGCTGTAGGGGTCCACGAAAACCCGTATGCCTTCCTGCTCGGTGACCTCGTCGTCGCTGGCCGGCGCATCGTCGAAGCCCATGCCATAGTTGAAGCCGGAGCATCCACCCGGGGTGACGTAGACCCGCAGCCCCATGTCGGAACTCTCCTGCTGCTGCAGAAGCTGCTTCAGTTGTCCGATTGCCTGGTCGGAAACGGTGATCATTGTGAAACTTCCTGAACCTCGGTTGAAAAGCCGCTCACTTCAGTTTAACGCCTGGCCTGACCGCTGTCACCAGTAACGCTCCTCGCGCCAGGGATCTGCGCTGTTGTTGTACCCGTTCCTCTCCCAGAAGCCCAGCTCATCACGAACCCTGAACTCGACCCCCTCCACCCACTTCGCACTCTTCCAAAAGTATTTGCGGGGAAAGAGCGCTCGGAGGGGATACCCGTGCTCAGGACTGAGCGAGACCCCGTCATGGCGGTAGGCGAGCAGAGCGTCATCGGCCAGGGCGAACTCGATGGGCACCGAGGTGGTGAACCCGCCGTAGCAATGGAACTCAACGAACGAGGCCGAGCGGCCGACCCCGCAGAGTTCGGCGATGACGGCCAGGGGCACTCCCAGGAACCTGTTGTCGAACCGACTCCAGGTCGTGACGCAGTGGATGTCACACACGACCTCGCGGGCCGGCAGGGCCAGGACTTCCGGAAGCGAGTACGAGAGCTCTCGTTCGACCTCCCCGAACACCCGCAGTCGCCACCGATCCATGTCGTAGGCGGGAACGCGCCCGTAGTGGAGCACCGGCCACTTCTCGGTCAACGTCTGGCCTGGAGGGAGGCGTTCGGGATCCGCCAGGACCCTGGGGTCGGGTTCGCGCCGCAGCATCCTCATGACAGGGAATGCTAAGCCAATCAGGGCGGAGCCACTCCGGGCTGCCTTGCCCCATTGCGGTCACCTGGCCCCGCCTGACGCCCCAGCCACAGGGGCCGCTGACGATTCGCTCGCATGGCGGCCCCACGGGCGCTGGACCGGATAGGGTCCGGGGCCAGGATGACGTCGTGGCCGGGGACCGGCTGGGAGCGAGCCGGATGGCGCGGAGCTCCCGCAGGGGACCTGGGCAGACCTGGGGTATCACACCTTGGAGAAACCGGGCACCCAGCAACCGTTGTTGTCGCGCTCGAAGTCCTGGAAGACTCCGGAGGCCTCCCCCTTCATGATCTCCCCCACCCGGCCAAAGATCAACCGCAGCTCCTCCTCGGCACCGGGCGCAGTCCTCATCTCGACCACATGACGCAGCGTGCGCAGGTTCATGGTCATGATGATGTCTGTGCTGAGCCCGATTGGGGCCAGCCGTCTCAGCGCCGAAGTCACCTCCTTCTTGACATGGAAGGGAACCCCTTCGTCATCCAGATGGAGCGCCTCCGCAGCGGAGACCTGGAACTCCTCCAAGCGCTCGACCATCTCCAGGACCTGCTCGCGGAGTGGCTCCAGCGCGGGCGGCACCCGGAACCCGAGATCCACCAGCCGCACATACCGCAGGCTCTCCTGACTGTAGGCGGCACCCGCCCGATGGCGGACGATCTCATGGGTTGCAACCCTGCTCACCTGGTGGAGTGCGAACGTGTAGTTGGCGTGCTCCAGGACGCTCCCGTGGGCACTCTTCAGGATGTTCCGCAGATAGGCCCTGGGGTCCTCGCGGACTCTGGTCACGTTGGGGTTGAGCCCAGGCTGCCAGCTCCTGTAGCAGGTGCGCCCTGCGAACTCGATCAGGAGCTCGCCATCCGAGGACGGCTCTCCCCCGTCGCGGCCCTTCAGCCAGGCATCGCCCCCAACGGCTTGCAGGTAGGCTCGCATGGCGTCTCGGTCGACGGCTGGCCTGGAGATCAGATAGACCTCGGGCGAGGTCTCCTTCGCCATCAGGGATCGCTCGCCAAGGAGACGGCTGCCACGGGGGGAAGCCGCTTGGGAGCGCTCAGCCGAGCGCCTCCAGCATCTCCCTGATTCCCGCCCGAACACAGGTGAAGCTGGGCACGTCGCGCAGGGTGTAGGAGGACGCCTCGGTGTCCCTGAGAGCCTGCACGCAGTCCAGGAAATCGGCGGCGGAGTCGGTCTCGAAAGCGACGACGAACTCCTGGTCGTCCAGGCCGAATGAATAGGTGGTGTTGATCTTCACGCTGGGGTACTCATGGCCGACCCGGATGTGCTCCTGCATCATGCGCTGCCGATCATCTGGACTCAGCGTCCACCAAGCCCTGGTCTTCACGAACGGATAAACGAACAGGTACCGGCTCTTGCCGGGGGCCAGGATCAGCCGATCGGTGGTGCCCCCCTGGTTCGGGTGCTCGGTATCGACATAGATCGAGCGCTTGGTCATGGCGGTGTAGCTGTGGGAACACGCCAGGTAACCTGCCAGGGAGGTGCGGTTGATGTCCACGAACAACTCCTGCAGCCGTTCGGACTCCTCGCTCACCGCCCAGATCATCATGTCACTGTCACCTCTGGTTCCGACCAGGGTGTAGGTCCGCAGCAGAATGCGGCGGTTGTGCTCCTCCAGCACCTTGCTCAGTTCGTCCCGGTGCGCGCCGCGGACGTCCTGCGGCAGCCTGCGCCAGGCAGGATCCACTTTGTAAAAGGCGAACCGCACCAGCTGGCGCGGAGCCGGCTTGGTCGCGTCCCTCACTCGAACGGGACCGACCACCGTGCGGGGGGTAGTTGCCATCTGACTCACCTGTGCGCCACCTCGATCCAGGACATCCGCGGCCCCTCGATGGAGATCGGCACCGTGTGGCCGCAGCTGCCGCAGACGTAGACCCGCCCCCCGCGGGTCACCTTCCTACCATCCGCCAGGACGAGCTCACGATCGGGGCCATCCACCCTTCTCCATTCTGGACCAGCTCTACGACAATGATCGCAGGTGTCGGGAGGTGGGTTATTCAGCATGGACCCCTCCAGCCACCCCGTCGGAGCAGAAGGCCAGCGCGGCCCGCGTCATCACCTCCACCCCGACCGGAAGACAGGCCTCGTCGAGGTCGAATTCGGGGTGGTGGTGGGGAGCGGTTATCCCCGCCTGCTCATTGCCGCCGCCGAGCAGAAAGTAGCAGCCCGGCACCATCCGCAGGAACAGGGAAACGTCGTCTCCCACCGTGATCGGATCAGGCTCGACCAGCGTTACCCCTGGGCTCGCACTCACCGCTTTCCGCACCAGCTCCGCCATCCTGGGATCGCTGACCACGGGAGGGCAGCCTGGGCCGGGAGCCATCTCTGCGGAGGCCCCGAAGCTGGCCGCTATCCCCTGGGCCACCTCGGAGATGCGGCGCAGGAGCCGGTTGCGGTCCTGCTCGGTGAAGGCTCGCACCGTGCCGGTCAGTGTCACCGTCTCCGGGATGACGTTGAATGCCTGTCCTCCTTCGATCTTCCCCACGGTCACCACCGCAGACTGGAAGGGTGAGGTCTCCCGGGAGATCAAGGTCTGCAGGGCGAGCACGACCATGCTGGCGATCGGGACAGGGTCCAGAGCCTGATGGGGAAGCGCCCCGTGACCCCCGCGCCCGTAGATCACCACGGAGAACTCATCGGCTGACGCGAAGATCGCCCCGTCCCTCACCCCGACAGTGCCTGCGGGCTGACCACTCCAGATGTGGAGGCCAAGGGCCCCCTCCACCGGGGGCCCGTCCATAACACCCTGGTCGATCATGGGCTGAGCGCCACCCGCCGTCTCCTCGGCAGGCTGAAAAATCATCCGGACCTGGCCGGGGAGTTCCTGTCCAATCTCAGACAGCACCCGGGCAACCCCGAGCGCCACGGCAACGTGGGCATCGTGGCCGCAGGCATGCATCACCCCATCGACCTGCGAACGGTAGGGGCGGTCGGGACCGCGCTCCAAGAGCGGCAGGGCGTCGATGTCGGCCCGGATCAGAAGGGCGTGCCCCCCGGGCCTGCCTCCCATAAGGTCCACGGCGACCGCGGTGCCCCCCAGCATCAGCCGCGGTTGCAAACCCATCTCGGATAGGCGCTCGGAGATGAACTCAGCGGTCTTGTTCTCCTGACCCGACAGGTCCGGATGCTGGTGCAGATGCCTCCTGTCTGCGACCAGGCTCGCAGCCAGCTCCTGGGCCCGGGCGTGAATGTCGATCATGCCTTCGTGACCTTCGCGACCACTGCTTCTGCCTCCCTTCTCCTGACCAACAACTTGAGCACCCGGGGTAGCGCGCTGTTGGCGACCACCCGCCTCACGCCGGCCGCCCTGGCCAGCGGGCGCAATTCTAGAACCGCCATGTGAGGGCCAAAGGCAACTATCTCAGGCGCCGGGCCATCTCCCGTCAGACGCCGCAGGCGCGCCAGCTGCCCGGAGCCGTCACGATTGAGGTCCACAAGGAGAAGGTCGATCCCTGAGATCCCCTCCTCTCGCCCTATCTGCCGCACCGCCCAGCCCAGCTGGGCGGCCGCGGCGCGGACCCTGGAGACGACCATCAGGTCCGAGGTGAGCAACCCGAGCTCTCCCAGGCGGGCGCCGTCCGCCGAGGTGCTGGACGGTTTGTGGGGGACGGCATTGCTCATGACAGCAGCCTACCGAATCAGCGTGCAGGGGTACCGGAACGTCCGATCAGAGAAGGCGGAGTCGGGCTCCCTCCTCCAGTCGCCCCGGGGCCAGGACCTGACAGTAGAGGCCCATCATGGCGTCTTTGGTGGAAGCCAAATGCCGGAGGAGCGCCGGCCAGACCTCCAGGGAGTCCGGGTCCACCGTGGTCATCGCGCACCGCGGGCACTCAGCCGTGGCCAGCAGACGCGCCCCGCCAACCGCGAACTGGCGGCCGACCCAGCTGCGCTCTGTTCCCGGCACAAACTCAGGTCCCGCGATGTAGACGTTGGCTCTGAAGCGGCGGTGATCCACCCGCCTCAAGAGTTCCTGGCCCACTGCCGCCACCGTAGGCAGGAAAACCAGATGAACGGGAGAGTCGTCGAATGCACCGCCCTCGACGCATGCGATCTCGATTTCGCGGCGACACGCCTCAGACACCCGCTCTCGTACGGCAGGCTCCCCCCACCGGGCACCTATCAGGTCCGGGCCGGAAATCGCTACCTCGCCGCCCTCAAAGCTGGCGCGGAACCCCAGCAGGCCGGGGTGGTGCCGACTGCTCAGCGGGTGCTCCGGGCGTCGGCTGTGGCGGTCGAAAACCGCCACCCCGCGATCGTGAGCGAGCCCCCCGAGCCCTACGTCCGCCGCCCCCATCCGCTCGCCCGCCATCGACTTGACAGGGTAACGCCACACCTCGGCAATCTCCATTCGACATCCAGAGTACCGAAGGGGCCGCGCCGTCGGCTGCGGCTACAATCAGGCGATGGCAACCGCTCTGCTCGTGACCCGCGACGCGGTGGAGGAGATCCGCAGCTGGCAGGAGCGCGACCAACGCCCTGACTCCGTGTTCCGAGTAGACGTCCGGCTCGGCGGCTGCCGCGGCTTCAAGCTCTTCTTCGACCTGGAGGATGAGGTTGCGGCTGACGATGTGGTGACCGATATCGAGGGGATCAAAGTGGTGGTCCAGGAGGACGGCCTACCGATCGTGGCAGGTTCTGTGCTCGACTTCGAGGACAGCTACCGGGGCCGTGGGTTTCGGCTGGCCAACCCGAAGGCCAGGAACGCGTGCGGGTGCGGAACCTCGTTCATGGCCGACTACCCAGGACAGGCCGATGCGGGGGACATCGGCGGCGGTTCGATCGTCGCAGGAGCGGGCCCAGAACAAGACGAGTCCTGAGCGGCCTCAGCCGCCGAGGCGGCGACGTCGCCCACAGAGGCCAAGCGGTCCCCGCCTCAGCCTCGCCCGAAGCTCAGCTCCTGCCAGCGGTGTGAAGAGAATCCCGATTGCCACCCCCAGCAGGAGCCCTCTGCGAAAGCCGCGCACGTAGCGTCTCATCGGCCGGATAAGTTCCTCGTCGACCGCCACCAGGAAGGCCCCTATTCGTTCTTGCGGAGAAGGCGAGCGGGTCACCCCACCTCCCCACCGGCAGCGACGTCTTTGAAGTAAGCAGACGAGCCATGGTTGCGATCCAGCCGGGTATTCCGCTGCGCCAATCTCGCGCCGGCCGTGTGCACCACGGGCTGCACCATCCTGCCGGCCACCTCGGCCGCGCGCCCAGCGACCGCGATAGCTGGCTGTGCGGTCTGCCACGCTGCTTGCGTGCCCGCAACCGCACGCTCGGCTGTCCTTCTGGTTCGGCGATAGCTGAGCTCAATAGCAGCTCTGGTTTCACTCCCGCGGCGCGGGGCAACCATGACGCCAAGCACCACCCCCACCATCAATCCATGGGATAAGCCCTTGAAGTAAGCCATCACAACCTCCGAGATGAACTGGTGCTGATGTCAATGAAACCACGGCGCTCCGGAAGACGGCGCATCCTCGTTGCCCGCAGAGTCCCGGTCGGTCAGTAGAGCAGGGTGGCCATCCGGGATCGGGCCGCGATGGTGGAGGGGTGATCCGCGCCGAGTCGCTCGAACGCAAGTAGCGCCACCCGACGCAATTGGTCCCGCTCCGAGACGGGGCGGCCCGCCATCAGCACGAGGGCAGAATCGGCAACGGCTTCCCAGGCGGAATCCCGAAGAGCCGACCACAGAGGGTGGTAGGCGGGATCATCCAGGTGTTGCGAGGCCAGCTGGGCCCAGGCGGCCAGGCCATCGCACTCCCGGTCCTGGGGAGCTTGGAGTGCCAAGTCTTCCGCCGCCTGGTACTCTCCGGCATCCAAAAGTAGACGGGTCAGGAGGCGGCGGGCGGGCAGGTGAGAGGGATCTGACGCCAGGGCCTCCCGGAGGGAGATTTCATCGCCAGCCTCCACGAGCAGGTCCGCGCGAGAGGGCAGCAGCCCCTTGAGAAACGAGCGCACTGCCGAAGCTGGCTGAGCGCCAACGAACTCGGCCGCGACGTCGCCATCCTTGAATGCCTTGACTGCGGGGATGCCCCTGACGGAGTAGCGCTGCGCCAGTTCCGGATTCCCATCCACGTCCAGCGTGCGCAGCAGCACAGTACCGCCCATCTCGTCCACGGCGGCCTCCAGGATCGGCCCCAGCTGGCGGCAGGGACCGCACCAGCTGGCCCAGAAGTCAACCACAACCGGCCGGTCCTGGGATCGCTCCAGAACCTCCAGCGCGAAGCTCGAAGTGTCGACCGCCATCCGTACCGCAGGCGCCGAGGTGCTCATGAGCTCAGGGAATGGGACGCCTGCGGTCGTCGGTCTCCACCACGCCGGTCCCATGGGTGCAGACCCGGTCAGCCCACCCGAGATAGTTCTGGACTATCCGGACCGCAGAAGGGACCATCGACCGGCGCCGCGCCTCCGCTGTGTCGGCGTGAATCGAGAGCGCATCGTGGACCGCCGCGACATGGCGCCGGAACTCGTCGTGGGTGATCCGAGCCTCAGCCAACGGAGTCCAGAGTTCGGGTGGGAAGCCCAGCGCGCGCATAGCGCGCTGGGCGTCTCTCACATCAAACAGACAGGTCTTCCTCCTTCCGTCATGCAGGAACCCGCACTGCCAGGGGTCGTACAGCGAATTGCGAGCTGGCGGAAGGTCCGGGTGGAGACGGCGGAAGGGACGCTGGACCGGCGGCTTACCGACGGCCTGCGCCACCATCAGGCTGCGCGAACGCGCCCCGCCCGCGGGCCCCTGGTGCTGGGCTCAATCTCGAACTCGACCTGAGCCCCGCGAGTCAACTGCTCGAAGGCTCCGCCCTCGACGCTGGAACGATGGAAGAAGTACTCCACACCATCCTCGGCGGCTAGGAAGCCGAACCCACGCTCGTTGACTGACTTGATTGTTCCGATCGGCATCTGCAATCTCCCGTGCCGCTATGCGGCCATCCTCGCAAGCCAAAGTCGATCGACCGGCTCGCGAGGGAAGCGGCGGCGAACGACCCCGCAACCACCGCGCGGGGCACTTTGAACTCTACCACAACCGCAGTTGAGACCCCGAACGCGGGCCCTAGGGCGGGCCAGGTCCGGCCGGAAGGCTGCACAGATCAACTGGAGCGGCCGGGGCCGAGCTGGCCTAGCTCCGGGCCGCCGCCAAGGCAGCGACCCCGAAGGCCCCCAATGCCAGGATCATGGCCACCCCCTGGATCCAGAGATGGTCGGCCCCCAGGGTCCACGACAGGGCGAGGGCCAGGAGAAACAACGCCCCAGCCAGCACGGCCAAGTACAGTCGTGATAGATGCAGCAGTCTGCCCACGCCGGTAGGTTAATCCCCTGGCTGGCGTTCAGGGGTTACTGGCGCGCAACTTTTGCGTTGGTAGTTCTGAGCGCGACCTGTCTCTTTGCCGTGACCTGGATTGCCACTCCCAACACCTCCAACCTGGTCGCGCGAGTGCGGCGCCTCGACTTCGCCCACCACACCAAGCCACTGACTCCAAATGAGGTGCCGCACTATCTGGCGGACGCCCTGATTGCCATGGAGGATTCCAGTTTCTACCAGGACCGGGGCGTCAACCTGGAGGGCCTCGTGCGATCGGCCGGCTACGACCTTGTGCACCTCTGCGAGTGCCAGGGAGGCTCAACCATCACAGAGGAGCTGGCCGACGACATCTACATGGGCGGCTCCGATCATTCCGTCTGGCTGCGCTGGTGGGACATCGTTCTGGCGCTCAAACTTGAAGACCACCTGAGCAAGACCCAGGTTCTGGACGCGTTTCTGTCGCAGGTCTATCTCGGTAGCGGGGCCTACGGCGCGCCCCAGGCCAGCGAGCGCTACTTTCACCAGCCTCTCCGGCGGGATTCCCTGGCCGAGCTGGCGCTGCTGGCGGGGCTGCCACAGGCTCCGAACCTGCTTGACCCGCTCACCCATCCCACAGCCGCCAGAGCCCGGCGGGAAGACGTGATCGAGCAGATGCAGGCGGATGGATACATCACAGCGGACCAGGCCCGAGCCGCAGAGGAGGCACCGCTCCTAGCCACCTGAGCAATTCCCTTGGGCTCGCTCACCCGGTGATGTCCTCAGCGAGCGGCCGTGAGCGCGTGAACGTCCAAGCATCTCCGATGATCTCCTCCAGCCCGGGGTGTTTGGGGATCCAGCCCAGCTCATCTTGAATCCTCCGACTGGAGGCAACGAGCACCGCGGGGTCCCCCGGACGACGCCGGACCACCTGGACCGGGATCGCCGCGCCTGTGACCCGCCTTGCGGCTGCGACGATCTCGAGCACGGAGAAACCCGCCCCGTTGCCGAGATTGTAAATTCGGTGGCCGCCACGTCCATCGATGGCCCCTGGCCCCATCGAGTCCAGGGCCAGCAGATGAGCGCTGGCAAGGTCATTGACGTGGAGGTAATCCCGGATGCAGGTCCCGTCGGCGGTGGGGTAGTCGTCGCCGAAGACTGTGAGGAATGGTGCCTTGCCAGCCGCAACCCGCAGCACGTTGGGAATCAGATGCGTCTCCGGATGATGGCGCTCGCCGGCGTCCTCAAGCGCACCCGCCACGTTAAAGTACCGCAGGCTGACGGCCCGCAGTCCATGGGCACGCGCCTCGTCGCCGATCATCATGTCGGCCGCGAGCTTGGAGCTGCCGTAGGCACTTGTCGGCTTGACGCGTTGTTCCTCGTCTACCGGGATGGACTGCGGCTCGCCATATGTTGAGGCGGTCGAGGAGAACACCAGGCAGCGCACCCCCGCGTCCCGCATCGCATCCAGCAGACTTCTCGTACCTCCGACGTTGTTGTCCCAATAGAGCTCCGGTCTCTGCTCGGATTCACCCACCAGCGAGCGTGCGGCGAAGTGCATCACCGCATCGGCACCAGGTAGAACCTTCTCAGCCAAGGTGGCTCGATCACGGACATCCACCTCGACAAGGGGTACCCCAGGAGGCACTGCCTCACGGTGACCGGTGGCCAGATTATCGGCCACAACCAGATCGTGTCCCGCAGCCAGGAGCCGCCGGGACACTACGCTTCCTATGTACCCGGCGCCTCCGACGACCACGATTCTCACTGGTACGCTGCCCTCATTGGTGTACCGGTCCCCAAAGTGCGTCCCCAAGCCCGGCGGACGCCGCTTGGAACCGCTTCATCCTATTAGCACGACCCCATGAGCCGCCTCCGGCGAGACCGACCCCGGTAGCCGGCAAGGCGACTAGGTGCTGGCTCGCTCAACCAGGAACAGTGACCGATGAAGCAAGGACATCGCCCGCGCCGCATCTTCGTGAAGATAGCCTTGGGCCACCGCGGGGCCCGACGCGGCGTTCCCTCGTTCGAGACGGGCCGCGCCCGGCCGCGCAACCGGCGACCAGGGACTCGCGCGGTGGACCAACCTCTGCGCCAGGTACGCATGTTGGGGGCTCCCGAAGGCTCGATCGCAATCGAAAACCTGTCGAGCGCTCAGGTCGCAGTCAGTCCGGCCAGAATGATGCTGCCTGAGCAACCTCAGCCCGGCTTGGGGCACTCCTGTGAGGTCGGGCACACCCTCGTTTGACGGACAGTTCGGGAAGTGGTCCTTGCCCTGGGATCCCTCAGCCCGACACCGGCGACGACCGCTCTAGGTACATCCAGCCTCGCTCCTCCTTGCTTGCTCCAGGCCCCACTCCGGCCGCCGTAGCTAGCCCGTGCCACCCGGAAGGCAACGCCGGGGTCTGCGCAGACTCCCAGCCGGTACGGAGAGCTTGGTCGGCGGCGCAGCAGACGCTCGGCCAACCCGTGCCGGCGCGTGGACGCGAGTCTCTCAGGACCACCCTCAAGACTGGTTCCCGGCCGACGGGGCCCGCGGCACCCTAAATGACACGCTGGCCGCCAGCGGCGCCCACACCGGCACCGGTTAGACTAGCTCTCCAGGCTGCGGGCACCTCGACGAACTCGGGCCCTCATGTCGTCGAAGTCGGGTGCGGGGCCGTCGGGGACTCCGGGCCGAGGTAGCTCAGTTGGTAGAGCACGGGTCTGAAAAACCCGGTGTCGGCGGTTCGATCCCGCCCCTCGGCACCGCCAATTTGATCTCAAGACTGATCCCATCAAGCCATAACTGGGTACCAGCCGCCCGGGTTTACCCCTACCGATACCCCTACCGGAGGAAGCCGACACCTGGCACGGCTGTAGCTTGGAGACACCCATCAGGCCCCAGACCGTCCTCGGACCGGGCGGTTGGCACTCGGACGATCAGCGCACGCTATGTCGGCGAGCTCCTGCCGACCATATGAAGTGCCTGCAGAGTCCGGAACGGGGGCCACGAAACGGTTGATGTCACTCGCCTTCAACGACTCTCCCGCAAGCGGAAGTCGGTCACTGCAGTTCCCGACTATTAGGAGCAAAGCCCATTCAGGTGGCCGCGCACAGTCTGCCAGAGGCGGTACGAACTGGTGTTTCTGAGCCAGCTGGCTGGCAGCGGAATGGGCTGGCGTCATTCAAACCGGGTGCACCGACCGAGCAGCGACAACCGAATAGAGACGCATCCACTGGGTCCTGATACTGATCAGTAGCCCCTCCGTCAGTCCGCTTCCTAGTCGCCCGGAGGCCCCGATCATGGGCAACTACAGCGAACGTCGGCAACGCGGCGTTTCCACCGATGCGTCCAAAGGGAAGGGGCGCCACGCCAGAGCCGCCCTCGAGATCGCGGAGCATGGTCCCCGCGTGGCCGACGGCGCCCGGGGCACCCTCCAGCTCCATGAGCCCTGCCCCAGCGCGGTCATCATAAAGTTATGGCTGACCTCGGGCAAGAGGGCCAGCTCGCTCCAAGCGTGACCTAAAATTCACAGCTCCAGCGCCTTCTCGATGCCACCCCCGCCCCACCACCCGCACCAGCGATTCATCCGCCTCCAAGGTTCCCAATCTGGACTACCCCCGCTCTCCTCGTTCGACCGCTTCAGCCCCATCCCTCCTTCTGACCGATCCCGGCCCCCCTTTAAGGAGTCCGCCAAGGACCAGATCAGGGCACTTGCGCACACAAATCCTGCCCTGCCTCATACAATCGCCGCATGCACCCTGAGGGTGCCCACTGCCGCCGAGGTGGGCACATATTTGGGGGGCCGCAGCAGTTCGCGCTGCGGACCCTAAACCCAAGCGAGGAAAGTGATGGCCGAGTTTACCCCTGCAGCACTAACGGGGTTTCGCGACGCGGCACAGTCGCTGAAACTCTACCGCCGTGCCGAGCTCTCCACCGAAGGAGGCTCATCGCTAATTGAGGACCTCTACGTCGATCCACTCCCGGAGGACCACATACTTCAGACAATCCTCAAACCCAACACGACATTCATCATCGGGCGTAAGGGTACCGGAAAGTCCACTGTGTTTCAGCGTGCTCAGCACGAGCTGCGCGCCTCCGACTCCATAGTCTCGGCCTACGTCGATATCAAGACCGTATACGAGTCCTCACAAGTAGATCCTTCCCTATTGGCCGACATCAGCGCGCTCCCCTCAACTCTTCCCGCAGCATCGCTAGAGCGCCTACTCCTCTACAGAGCGTTTCTCCAGGAAGTTATTGGCGCCATACGCCAAGAGCTTGAGACCAAAGTGCGCCGCACCATCTGGCAGAAGATTAAAGCCACCATTGGCCAACCGTTTGGAGAGCTCTTCGAAGGGCTCGACGAGTTGCTGGACGCCGCGAATTCCGACCGCTTCATCAGTGTGCTCGCAACTCGGACCGAGAACATACGAGAAACGGGGCAGTCCTCAGATGGGACCGCACTGGGCATTGGTGCTGCTGCATCCGTAAGCCCGACCGCTCCCGGCCTGAATCCGTCCCTTTCTTATTCCGCCTCGGCGAGCAGTTCCTCGGGCACGGAACGTACCTTTGCAGACGTCCTCTTACGCGTCTTTGACGTCAAGGAATACGTAATTCGACTAAGGGACCTATTGCATCAGGTTGGTATCAGACAACTCTACGTCTTCATCGACGACTTCTCGGAGCTCCCGCCGGAGGCAATGGAGCTTGTGGTCGATACCGTCCTGGCGCCACTGAACAACTGGTCAGACGAGCTCGTGAAGTTCAAGGTCGCGGCCTATCCGGGACGAGTTTATCTCGGCAGCATCGACAAGACCAAGATCGACGAGGTTAATCTCGATTTATTCAGCCTCTACGGCACGTCGAATATCACCACAATGGAAGAAAAGGCGATCGAATTCACGCGCCGTTTGATCCAGAAGCGTCTCGGGGCTTACGCACATCTCGGCACCGATGAGTTTTTCGCCCCACGAAACGACGATGAGATCTGGCGCCACCTATTTTATGCCACCATGGCGAACCCCCGTAACCTCGGATACCTACTCTTCTTCCTCTACGAGTCCAAGCTAATATACGGACAACAGATTAACGTAACAGCAATACGTGAGGCGGCTCGTCGGTACTACGAGGAGAAGATTGAAGCGTACTTTGCCATGAATCGCTTTCTCCACGAGAGCTTTTCGGAACGCTCATCGATTTACAGTCTCAGGGACCTTCTCGACGAGATCATCGAGCGCGCTCGCGGGCTCCGCTCGCATCAAGGCTCCGAGATAATGAAGGACATTAGCGGCCGGCCCCCAACAAGCCATTTTCACGTGGTGACGGAGCTTGAATCACTCCTCAGCACGCTCGAACTCAATTTTTTTCTCACGAAGTACTATGTTCAGAGCGACCGGGACGGGCGTCAAGTTACCGTTTTTGCGTTGAACTACGGCCTTTGTAACAAGTTCACGATCGAGTTCGGTAGGCCGACTGGTCGCCGCGAGTATCGCCTATACTTCGTCGAGCGCATTTTCGACTACACGTCGCTCTTGCAGGGGTACGTGCGCACCAATCAAGAGATCGTCTGCGATTCGTGTGCTGCTCGCTACGAACTGGCGAACTTGAGCGCGCTACAGCTATACGGGATGATGTGCCCGTCCTGCAAGAGCGGAACATGTACGGTTACCAATCTTTCGAAAAAGTACGAGCAAATGCTCCGCGCTATCTCAGATGAACTATTGCTTCCAAGAGTAGAGCTGGGAATCCTGCACACTCTCGGTACAGCCGGACCGCCGCAATTCCCAGCTGATATTGCTGGCGAACTCGACTGTTCCTACCAGTTGGTGGGAAAGCGGGGTAAGATCTTGGCAGACCGAGGCCTCGTCCTGCGCTCGAAGAACGACGCTGGGCGGCGTCAGCTCACGATAACCGAACAGGCGAAGCAGATTTACCTAGACAGCGTTCTAGATGGCCCGGTGGCGTCAGCAAGTGATCATGGGGTCGCAGACAATCGGCCAGAGGAAGCTCCCGGCGCCGTTTCCTAGAGGTCGCACCGTGCAGCCGACTTCGCGAGGGAACGCGCCAGGTAACAGGTGGCCGCGGCACTTCTGACCCGACGCGAGACGGTTAATCGTGGTGAGCCCTGGTGTGCAGAGATCGTGTTGCGCCGGCGTAGTGTGGCGTTGCATGGTGCGCGACGATGGCGACCTAGAGCCATCGCTTCGTCGCGATTGCCGATCAGCTTGGTTGCAGCGCTGAAGGACAGGGGGGCCGACAATCCGCCCGACGGTCGCAAGGATCTCCACGAAGGGTCCGCCAGTCATCCACCCGCCAGCAGGGTGTCAATCGCTCCTGCTGCCTGCCGCTGCATGGACTCCGTGACGTGGCTGTACAGGTCCAAGGTGATCGCCACGGTCGAGTGCCCAAGCATCTCGGAGGCGATTTTGGGATGGACGCCTTGACCCAGCAGCAGTGTGGCTGCGGTATGTCTCAGATCGTGGAACCGTACCGGAGGAAGTCCGGCGCGCTCCAGAAGGGGCCGGTAGGAGCGTCGCAACACGTTGCCAGGCTCCAGGGGCGTTCCGATGGCAGTGGTGAACACCAGCCCGTTCTCCTGCCAACATGTCCCCGCCCTAAGTCTCCCCTCCAGCTGTGCCACCCGATGGCGCTGGAGCGCTGCCCGGCCAACATCGGGGAGCACCACTAGCCGTCGGGAGCGTGAGGTCTTGGGTTCCCCGATCGACCAGCCGCCGCCGATCCGGTGCAGCGTCCCATTCACCGTCAGCGTGCCTCTCTCGCAGTCGGCATCCCGCCAACGTAGAGCCAGCAACTCCCCTTGTCGCATCCCAGTCGTCACAGCAAGCACATACAACGCCTCCAGTGGGTCACCCTCTGCGGCTTTCAAAAGAAGGCGAACCTGTGCCGCGTCCAACACCTGCCAGTTGGACCGCTCGGTCTGTGGCAGATCCACCAGATCGGCAACGTTCCGCCCGACAACCCCCCAGCGCATGGCCTGGGCGAGTACTCGGTGGATGACGGCGTGGACGTGAAGGACGGAGCGGGCGCTCAACCCTGCCTCGAGCATCTCGCCGTAGAGCCGCTGAAGGTGTTGAGGACTCAGGCGGGACAAGGGTACCCCGCCGATGAAGGGGAGCACGTGCAGCTCCAGGTCGCGCCTGTACTTGTCCCAGGTCGTCGGGCGGACGCTGCTCCGGGACGCCTCCAACCACCCCTTCACAAAGGTCTGTACCGACTCCCGCTGAGGTGGCACCGGAACTCCGTCCTGACGAGCCTTCATGGCCACAACCAACTGCTTGTGGACCGCTTCACGGGTCTTACCGTAGAAGGACCGCCGCTTGGTTCCGACGGTGACACGCGCCTCCCACAGTCCGTCGCTCGGTCGCTGACGGATGTTGCCCTCGCCGTTCGCCCGCCTCGCCATGCTTCCCCTATCCTGGCCCCGCCCGAGGTGTCATGCAAGGGCTGGACCCCGACAGACCTGCCCGCCGGAGTGAATGGCCAATCCGGCCGTCTGCGAACGGGACCTGATCCGTTCCATTCGATTCCAGATCCCCTTCCTGCAGAAATACTTGCTTCCTGATGAACTCCTCGACCTCGCTCACCGGGACACGCGTCAACCGCCCCAACTTGACGACAGGTAGCTCTCCTCGCTGGATCATCCCGTAGACGTAGGTCCGCCCACAGCCCAAGACTGAGGCGACCTCGTTGACGCTGAGCAGGAGCTTCTGGCTCATGGCTGATCGGCCTCATCGCCGCTCGCGTCGGGACCATCGGCCTTGGTCGACATCGCTGACCCACTCGTGGGACCAGCCACGTCCCACGGGGAGACGACCTCGACCCTCCGGCGGCGCTTGCGAGCCACGATGGCGGCGAAGTCCTCCCCCTTCCGCTCGAGGTAGGCGGGGATGCCGGGCACCGTCCTGGCCAGCGCCGCTCCAAGTCCCGGTGCCGCCCCCAGAGCCGCCAGGCTGGAGGCGTAGCCGACCAGTCCCCGGATTATCCGCAGCTCGTCCGCCGACCGGACCATGTCCCGCACCAGCCGCGATGTCGGCGACCCT
>JAJYWM010000320.1 GCA_021791455.1 bacterium
ACAGTAGGCAAGCGTACCCGGCCCCGTGTGGGTGCTGAGGACCGGACTGCAGTGATCAGCGATGACATCCATCTCTGGGTAGGTCCGCCTGGTCTCCTCAGCCAGGAGCAGCCCGTCGTGGCGGTCCCCGACGTAGATCACGCCGCAGCGCGCCAGCGGACGGTGCTCCGCCAGGAGCTCAGAGAGCCGGCGCACCCCACTGGCCCGACTGCGGACTCGCCCCAGCGGGATCACTGATCCGTCCGGCCCAAGCCCAATCAGGGGCTTTATGGACAAAGCGGTCCCCAGCATCGCCCTCACCTTGCCGATCCGCCCACCCAGCAACAAGTACCTCAGGGTGTCAAGAAGGCAGATGATGCCAACTCTGGACGGCATCTCCGCCAGGGCCGCGACGATGTCCTTCGCAGACTCCCCGGCCGCAGCCCGTTCCACCGCTTCCAGCACCAGAAAACCCGTCCCCAAACTAACGGTGCGGCTGTCGACCACATGGATCCTCTTCTCATCCACCGCCTGGGCCGCGATCGTGGCAGAGCTGATGGTGCCGCTCAGCGCCGCCGCGATGTGGATCGAGATTATCTCCTCCGCCCCGTCGTCCAGCAGCTGGCGATAGACGGCCTCGAAGTCGCCCGGCGGTGGCTGGGAGGTGCTGGGAGGTGCCTTGGCCGCGACCAGGCGCCGCACGAATTCGGAGTCGTCGATGTCGACCCGATCCCGGAAGACCTCGTCTGCGAAATGCAGACGAAGGGGAACCGTCATAATCCCCGCCCGCTGCCGAACCGCCGCGGGAAGGTCACAGGTGCTGTCGGTGACCACGCGAATGGGCATCGCCTACTCAGCCGAAATGATGTACGGATAGAGCGCCTGCCCGCCATCATGGCGCTCCACCTCCAGTTCCGGGAAGTGGCGACGGATGCGCGCCTCCAGTTCCTCCGCCTCGTGCACCTGAACCCTCGCGCCGCGGTAGAGGGTGACCACCTCCACAGACCCCTTCGGTAGCCGCCGAAGGGCCGCCAATACCACGTCGCCTAGATCCTCGCCAGCCGCCACCAGGTCCCCGTCCAGTACCGCGATCGGCTGCCCCTTGCGGATCTCCCCGCCGCTGTACGAGCTGTCCCTGGCGGCCTCCGTGACCTCGATCGCGTGCACCCTGGTCATCTCCCCCAGCATGCGCTTGCGGTTGACCTCCAGAGAAGCCTCCGGATCGAAGGCGAGCAGGGCCGCGATTCCCTGGGGGAGGTTGCGCGAAGGCACGACGGCGACCTCGTGCCTGGATATCCGCGCCGCCTGCTCGGCGCCCAGCACCAGGTTGGGGTTGTTGGGCAGGAGGATCACCCTGTTGGCCCTTGCCTCATCGATCCCGCGGATCAGGTCCTCGGTCGACGGGTTCATCCCCTGACCACCCTCGACCACCGCGGCCGCCCCCAGGCCCAGCAGGAGCTGGTGGAAGCCGAAGCCGGGAGCGACCACCACAACGCCCAGCGCAAGGCGACGGTCGCTCACCTCAGCCCGGCGTCGAGCCTCCTGGTGCTGCCCGGTCATGTCCTCAACCTTGAGGCGTTCTATCCTGCCGAGCTCCGCCGCCCTGGTCAGCACCTGCCAGGGCTCGTGCGTATGGATGTGGATGTGCAGCAATCCCGGGTCACCAACCACGAGCGCCGAATCGTCCTCGGCCTCGCTGCCGAGACGGGCCCGCACGGCCAGCGGCTCCAGCTCCGACCCGACCAGGCTGAATTCAGTGCAGTAACCAAACCCCTGGTGGGGCGCTGTGAACGCCAGCACCCCCTGGGGCGAGCTCGGCGCGGACGGCGATCCAGGGCCGATCTCGAATGATTCCGGCCAGGCCGACTCCCTGCCGCCCATCGCCTCCGCCAGCGCGGAGAGAATTACCGCGAGTCCGAATCCTCCAGCATCCACGACCCCCGCCTCGCGGAGGGCCTCCAGCTGCTCCCGGCTCCGGTCCACCGCGTCCCAAGCCTCCGTCACCGCCGCCTGGAGCACCGCGGAGACCCCATCGCCCGACGAGGCGGACCGCGTGGCGGCGGAGGCGGCGTCCCTGACCACGGAGAGGATCGTGCCATCGACCGGTCGCTTGACCGCCCGGTAAGCGACCCGCGAGCCCTCCTCCAGCGCCTTGGCAAGGGACTTGGGGCCCATCTCCACCTCGTCAGCGCACCCGGCGGCGACCCCGCGCAGCACCTGGGACAGGATCACACCGGAGTTGCCTCGAGCACCCATGAGGGAACCGTGGGCGGCCGCCTTGGCGACCTCGCCGACCGTGGCACCGCTCGGCAAGGCGGCGGACTCCGCGACCGCCGCCTCCAGAGTCAGGGCCATGTTGGTCCCCGTATCTCCATCGGGGACCGGAAAGACGTTCAGGTCATTGATCCGTTCGCGCTGCTCCTCCAGGCGGCTGACCGCACGGCTCAAGCCATGCCTCAGCCCGGCCCCGGTCACGGCCGAGGGCACAGCCGGCGCCGCCCTACCCTCCACTCGGGGCCACCTCTGGGGGCCGGATTCCCTGCACGTTGACGTTGACCTCAAGCACCCGCACTCCAAGATGGTGACTCAGTCCGTAGTCCACAGCGCGCATGAGATTGTGGGCAACCTCCAGGATGCGGACTCCATGCTCAACTATGACAAACAGGTCGACGGCGACTCCGTCGGATTCGATCCTGAGCTCCACGCCGCGTTCGACATTCTCGCGGTTGAGCAGCTCGGCGATCCCGTCGCGCAGGCCCCGACCGGACATTCCCGCGATCCCGTAGCAATCGGTGGCAAGTCTGGCGGCGAGCGCGGACACCACCCTGGGGGACACTTCGACCGAACCCAGGGAGTGGGTCCTCAGCAGCGATCGGTTGGTGGGCAAGAGGGGAAATCTCCTAGAGCGCTCACACAAGCCCGAGATGCCGGGGCTGCGCGAGCCATCTCAACTGGTAAACTGCGCCCGGAATCATAAGCCCCCCTCATGTGGGCATGGGCTCCAATCTTCATTGAAATCGAGGTTGCCATGGCGAAGCGATGCGAGATCTGCGGAAAGGGTCCGGTGGCCGGCAACAACGTCAGCCACTCCAAGGTCCATACCAAGCGTCGCTTCATGCCCAATCTGGTGACGGCCCACATCGCGCCCCGGGGAGGCGGGATGGCCCAGAAGATGCGAGTCTGCACCCGCTGTCTGCGCACCACGACCAAGACCGCCTGACTCAGGCTTCACCGCGCAGCTGACGAAGCACCGAGGCCAGCTCCAGGGCCGACGTGGCCGCTTCCCACCCCTTGTTTCCAAGCTTGCCCCCGGCCCGACTGTTCGCCTGCTCGACCGTGTCGACGGTCAGGACCCCAAAGCCCGTGGCAACCCTGTGCCTCAGGCCGAGCTCCGCAATCCCGGCCGCTACCGCTGAGGCCACATATTCGAAGTGAGGGGTCTCCCCCCTGATGACCGCCCCCAGGGCTATCAGGGCGTCAAGCCCGCCCCTGTGCAGCAGCTCCGCCGCAGCCACGGGAATCTCGAACGCGCCAGGTACCCAGATCAGCTCGATGTCGGACTCTCCCACTCCGTGCTGGAGCAGGGCCCGGTTGGCCCCCTCGACCAGTGAGGCCACCACCGTCTGGTTGAAGCGAGCCGCCACCAGGCCGACGACCAAGCCCTTGCCAACCATGGTGCCATGGGTCTCCCGCATCACTTCTCCTCTTCAGCCACGCCGCTCAGGAGGTGGCCCATCTTCACCCGCTTGGTCTGCAGATAGCGGGCATTGTGGCGATTCGGTGCCACCACGATCGGCACCCGCTGCACTATCTCCAGACCGTGCCCTCGCAGGCCGTAGTACTTGTGGGGATTGTTGCTCATCACCCGCAGCCGGTGCACCCCCAGTTCGGCGATGATCTGGCTGCCGATCTGATAGTCGCGGCTGTCAGCCGGCAGGCCCAGTCGCAGATTGGCCTCGACCGTGTCCAGCCCCTGATCTTGGAGCGCGTAGGCGCGCAGCTTGTCCATGAGGCCGATCCCCCGCCCCTCCTGGCGCAGGTAGACGATGAGGCCGCTGCCCTCGCCTTCTATCTGGCGCATCGCCGCATGCAATTGCGCCTGGCAGTCGCAGCGCTGCGACCCGAACACGTCGCCGGTCAGGCACTCGCTGTGAACCCGCACCAGCACCGGCTCCGGGAGAGGCAACTCCCCGAGATAGAGGGCCAGATGAACGGCCTCGGTGATGCGGTCCGCGAAGCCGACCGCCCGCCACTGCCCTCCGCGAGTGGGGATGACCGTCTCAGGCCCACGGTCCAGAAGCCTCTCGGTCCGACGCCGTTCCGCGATGAGGTCGGAAATGGTGATTATCGGAATCCCATGCCGCTGAGCGAAATCCTCCAGCTCGGCGCGCCTGGCCATGGTTCCATCCGCGCTGGCGATCTCACACACAACCCCCGCCGGGGTGCGGCCCGCGAGCCGGGCCAGGTCCACGGCGGCCTCCGTGTGCCCGGCGCGAACCAGGACCCCGCCCGGCCTAGCCCGCAGCGGGAAGACGTGCCCCGGGCGCACGAAGTCGCTTGCGGAGAACTCAGGGTCCGCCAGGGCCCGAATCGTGAACGCCCGGTCCTGGGCGCTGATACCGGTGCTGATGGACCGGTCTGCGGCGTCCACCGAGACGGCGAAGGCGGTCTGGTAGCGCGAACTGTTGTCGGCCATCATCTGAGGCAGTCCCAGCTGGTCCAGTCGTTCCCCCTCCATGGCTACGCAAATGAGGCCGCGCGCCTGCGTCATCATGAAGTTGACCTGCTCCGGGGTCGCCGCGTCCGCGGCGACCATGAGGTCACCCTCGTTCTCGCGATCCTCGTCATCCATCACGATGACAAACCCGCCGTCGGCGAACTGCTGCAACGCCTCCTCGACCGAGCTCAGGGTCATCTTGCCGTCACCTGGGCGCCTGCCGCGGGGAAAGACCTCTGGGCAGGAAGCAAGTGGGGCCGCACCAACCTCTCCACCAGCTTGGCCACGCTGTCCGCCTCCAGGTTCACCACCGTGCCAGGGCGGTACTCAGAAGCCACAGTGGCCGATCTGGTGTGGGGGATCAGCGAGACCTCGATCGTCCCGGAGCCGTCCTCGCGATCGGTGACGTTAACCAGGGTCAGCGAGCATCCGTCGATCGCGATAGAACCCTGAGGGATGCAGTAGCGCCCAACCCTCTCTGGCACGTGGACCTGCAGCCACACGGCATTGCCTTCCGCCGTCACGCCGGCCACCACCCCGGTCCCATCCACGTGACCGGTGACCAGGTGCCCGCCCACCAGACCGCGCAACTCGAGCGCCTTCTCAAGGTTCACAGGGTCACCGACACCAAGACGGTTGAGAGCGGTGCGGCGCAGCGTCTCCGGCATGACGTCCACTTTGACCAGTTCTCCCTGCGCCGCGACCACGGTGAGACAGCAGCCGTTGACGGCCAGGCTCTCTCCGATCGCGAGCTCCGCCCAGCCCGAGGGCTTGGAGATCTCCAAGCTGCTCCTCCCAGGCGCCGGCACCGCCTCAATCCGGCCCATGGCTGCGACTATCCCCGAGAACATCACTCCACCTCCGCTGTGATCTTCAGATCCGGCCCTACCCGCTCCAACTCTCCCCAGCGCCACCTCCAGCCGGCGGCGGGGGTTGCCGCCCCGGCTCCCCCGAAGGGGCCCGGGGCGTCACTGCCCCCGAGGACAGTCGGGGCCATGAAGCTGACGATGCGATTGCCCAGACGCTCGGCGAACAGGGACGCCATCACGGTCGGCCCGCCCTCCACCAGCACGCTGGTGACGCCGCGCCCACCCAGTCTTCGAAGCGCGTCTCTAATGCTGAGACTGCCTCCGCCCTGCGGCACCTCCAGAATCTCGGCTCCCGCTCTCTCAAGCGCGAGGCGGCGCTCAGCTGGACCAGAGGCGGTGGTGAATATCAGCACCGCGCCTCCTGCCTCGCGCAGGATGCGGGCCGTGGGTGGAGTCCGCAGACGACCATCCAGGACCACGCGCAGCGGCTGTCTCGCCCCCGCGGCTCCGGTCCTGGTGGTAAGAACGGGATCGTCGGCCAGCACAGTCTGGGATCCAACCAGGATCGCATCGTGGGCATGGCGAAGCCTGTGCCCCTCCGCACGGGCAGCTGCGGAGGTGATCCACTTCGAGCTCCCACTGGACGTGGCCACCCGGCCATCCAGACTCATGGCCAACTTCAGGGTGAGGAAAGGCAGCCCGGTTGTGACCCACACTGAATACGTCTCCACCAGGCGCTGCGCCGCCTCAGCCTCGGCACCCAGCACCACCTCTATCCCCGCCGCCTCGAGCAGCTCGACACCGCGGCCGCTGACCGCCGGATTGGGGTCGATGATGGCCGCGTTCACCTT
>JAJYWM010000398.1 GCA_021791455.1 bacterium
TCCAGGCAATCCTTGACCACCTTGGTGGGGTCGACGATCCCCGCCTTGAGCAGGTCGCAGTACGCCAGCCGCTCGACGTCGAAGCCCTCGTGCTCACCCATCTCGCCAACCTTCTGGCAGACGACCGAACCCTCCACACCGGCATTGGCGGCGAGCTGCCTGGTGGGGATCTCGAGGGCCCGCCTCACGATCTCAACCCCGGTGCGCTCGTCCTCGTCGGCACCCAGGCCCTTCAGATGGGAGGCGGCCACCAGCAGGCTGCGCCCACCGCCGGGGAGGATCCCCTGCTCGACCGCGGCCTTGGTGGCCTCCAGGGCATCCTCCACCCGCTCCTTGCGCTCCTTGAGGTCGGTCTCGGTGGGAGCCCCGACCTTGATGACCGCAACCCCGCCCACCAGCCTGGCCTTGCGCTCCTGCAGCTTCTCACGGTCCCAGTCCGAGTCGGTCTCCTCGATCTGGCGCTGGAGCTCATCCACCCGGGCCCGGATCGCCGCCGAGCTGCCGCGACCCTCGACGACGGTGGTGTCGTCCTTGGTGACCACCACCCGCCGCGCCGAGCCGAGCTGGCGCTCCTGAACCCCCTCCAGGGTCAGTCCCAGGTCCTCCGAGATGACCTCCGCACCGGTCAGGATCGCCAGGTCCTGAAGCATCGCGGTGCGCCGGTCTCCGAACCCGGGCGCCTTGACCGCCGAGCAGGTCAGGGTGCCGCGCAGCCGGTTCACGACCAGGGTGGCCAGCGCCTCACCATCGATGTCCTCGGCCACCAGCAGCAGCGGCCGGCTCGCCTTCAGCGCCAGCTCCAGGACCGGTACGACGTCCTTGACGGCGGAGATCTTCCTCGAGGTGATGAGGATCAGGGGGTCGTCCAGCACGGCCTCCATCGCCTTCTGGTCGGTGACCAGATACGGGGACACGAAGCCCCGATCGAACTGCATCCCCTCCACGACCTTCACCTCGGTCTCGATGCCTGAGGATTCCTCCACGGTGATGACCCCGTCGGCGGTCACCTTGTCCATGGCGGTGGCGATCATCTCGCCAACCTCCTGGCTCCCGCTGGAGATGGTCGCCACGTGCGCGATGTCGGAGCGACCATCGACCGGCCGGCTCTGCTCGTCGAGCGACTTCAGCACCCGGGCCGTCGCCAGCTCCATCCCCCGCTTGAGCCCCATCGCCGAGGACCCCCCGGCCATGTTGCGAACCCCCTCTTCCACCAGCGCCTCCGCGAGCAGGGCGGCGGTGGTGGTGCCATCGCCGGCGCGGTCGTTGGCCCGCCGGGAGGCCTCGGCCAGCAGCTGCGCCCCCATGTTCTCGAAGTGGTCCGGAAGCTCGATGTCGCGCACGATGGTCGCGCCATCGGTCGAGATCTGCGGGCTCCCGTACTTGCGGTCTATGACCACCGATCGCCCCCTGGGACCGAGCGTGGGACGCACCGCCGCCGCGACCTGGGCGGTGCCCCGCAGCAACGCCTCACGCGCCTGATCGTCGAACTTGAGCTGCTTGGCTGACATCTTGTTGCGATTCCTCCATCGAGCCGAGGGCTGGCGGCAGGCGGCGGCTGGTCAGCCGCCGCCTGCGTGCCGCTGCGAGGCTCAGGCCTTGCCGTTGGGGTTGACGACCGCCAGAATGTCCCGCTCCGACAGGATCAGGTACTCCTGCTCTTCGATCTTGATCTCCGAGCCGGCGTACTTGGCGTAGATCACGCGGTCCCCGACCTTCACGTCGAGCTCCACGCGCTGCCCGGTCTGCTCGTTGTACTTCCCGTTGCCCACCGCCTCGATGAGGCCCTCCTGGGGCTTCTCCTTGGCGGTGTCGGGAAGCACGATCCCACTCTTGGTGGTCTCCTCGCGCTCCAGGGGCTTGACGACGACGCGATCTGCCAGCGGACGTAGCTTGAGGCTCATTGCGACCTCCTCCTCTGATTAGCACTCAACGGTACCGAGTGCTAAGAGTTTAGCACCTCCGGGCGACCTGTTGGCAACTGGGAGGTGGGGCTCAAAAACAGAGCCCGGCCCCAACCGCGTTGTGGGAGCCGGGCTCGTTGGGGGTCAAGTCAGTGCGAGGTCAAACATTCACCGGCTGCAGAGGTGGGCTCACGGTCACCAACTCTTCATTGCTGGCCGCCTCAAGCGTCTGGCCGCTGGGCTCCGGCAGCAGGAATGTGACCAGGATCCCCAGGACCGCGGTGGAGGTCGCAATCAGCATGACCCCCGACAACCCCAGGGTGCTGAGGACCAAGGGGAAGGTGAAGGTGCCGATGAAGGCGCCCACCTTGCCGGTCCCGGCGGAGATCCCGTGACCGGTGGTGCGCGCCGACACCGGGTAGAGCTCGGAGGGCAGCACGAAGGTGGTGGTGTTGGGGCCGAACTCCGTGAAGAAGTAGCTGATCCCGTACAGGACCACGAACGGCACCACCTCCTTGACGATGCCGGGCACGAGACCGATCAGGACAAAGGCGACCGCCATTCCGGCGAACCCCAGGAACTGCAGGCGGCGGTGCCCCACCCGGTCTATCGCCATGAAGGCGAAGATGTACCCCGGCAAGGCGAAGAGGCAGAACACCAGCAGGGTGAGGGCCGTGTCCTGGATGAGTGAGGCATGTGGCGCCAGCGCCTTCAGGATGAGTGGCGAGGAGATGCTGTTCCCGTAGAAGGTGTAGTCGAGCATGAACCACCCGCCCGCGGTGCCCAGCAGGAGCAGGAGGTAGCGCGGGTTGGAGACGAACTGCCTGAAGGAAAGCCGCACCCGGGGCTCGGCCACGTGCGCATCCGCCTTCAGGCGGTCATGGGTGTAGGAGCTCAAGGCGGCGGCCGCAGCTTGGTCGCGACCCTGCACGCGCGCCAGATACCGGGGCGACTCTGGCATCTTCCTGCGCAGGTAGATCACCCCCAGAGCCGGGATCGCGCCGACGCCGAGCATCAGCCTCCAGGCGATGTCGTGGTTCACGCCCAAGGCCAGGATGACCAGAGCCACGACCGGCCCCATGATCAGCCCCAGGGCCTGCATCGAGAAGACCATGCTCACCAGGCGCCCGCGGTTCTTGCGGTTGGAGTACTCACTCATGATCACGGCGCTGACCGGATAGTCGCCGCCGATGCCGATCCCGAGCACGAAGCGCCAAGCGATCAGCCAGACCAGGTTGGGCGAGAGCGCGCTGCCGACGGCGGCGATGGCCATCAGGGTCGCCTCCAGACCGTAGATCGCCTTGCGGCCGAACACATCCGCGATCCGTCCAAACACGGTGGCACCGATCAGCGCCGCGATCAGGGCGGTGCTTCCGACCAACCCGATGACAAATGGGGAGGGGTGGTATTCGACCTTGATCAGCGCCAGCGCGACGCCAATGATGAACAGGTCGTAGGCGTCGGTGAAGAAACCCATCCCGGCGGTGAACAGCACCCGCATATGGAATCCCCCCATCGGCGCCTCGTTGAGAGCGTCGACGACACCCCTACTGAGCGTGTCCCTTGACATCTGGTATCAGGTCCTCCCTACCGCCTATGCCCCTGCACGAGGGCTAACCCGATTGTTGCCAAGCGGAGGTTAAGCCCGTGTTAAGCGGCTGTGCCGATGCGCAGCTCTGGAATTGGCGTGGGGTCGGAAGGCGGACGCCTGTGCGGAGTGGAAGCTACCTCAGCTCACGGCCCCGGACTCGAGCCTCGCTCGCAGCTCGGAGCGGCGGATCTTGCCGCTGACGGTCTTGGGAAGCTCGGTGACGAAGTGGATCTCCCGGGGATACTTGTAGGGAGCCGTTACCCGCTTGACGTGCTCCTGCAGCTCCTGCGCCAACTGCTCACTCCCCTCGAAGCCCGGCGCCAGGATCACAAACGCGGTCACGATCTGAGTCCGCTGGGGGTCGGGCTTGCCGACCACCGCCGCCTCGGCCACGGCCCGATGCTCGACCAGCGCCGACTCCACCTCGAACGGGCCGATCCGGTATGCCGAGGAGGTGATCACGTCGTCGGCCCGGCTGGAGAACCACAGGTAACCGTCCTGGTCCCGGCGACCGCGGTCCCCGGTCAGGTAGAAGTCACCGCGGAAGGCGGCTCTGGTTGCCTCCTCGTCGCGGTAATAGCCGGCGAAGAGGCCGACCGGGCGGTCCGGGTGCGCCCGCACCCCGATGTTGCCCTCGACGCCGTCGGCAACCGGTAAGCCCTGGTCGTCCACGATGTCGACATCGAATCCGGGCACCGGCTTGCCCATCGACCCCAGCCGCACCGGCAGGCAGCGGAAGTTCGCCACCACGTTGATCGTCTCGGTCTGGCCGTAACCGTCGTACACGGGCAGCCCAACCCCTTCCTGCCAGACCCGGATGACCTCCGGGTTCAACGGCTCCCCGGCCGCGGTGCAGTGGCGCAGGCCGGAGAGGTCGGGGCGGCGCAGGTCGGTCAGCACCAGGGAGCGGTACAGGGTGGGCGGGGCGCAGAAGGTGGTTATCCGGTGGCGGGCGATGACGTCCAGGATCAGGTCGGGGTCCGGCTTGCCCATGTTCATCTGGACCACCGCAGCCCCCTCCGCCCACTGCCCGAAGAGCTTGCCCCAGGCGGCCTTGGCCCAGCCGGTGTCGGAGACCGTCCAGTGCAGGTCGCCGGGACGCAGGTCATGCCAGAAGCGGGCCGTGATCCGGTGCCCTATCCCGTAGCTGGCCTGGGTGTGCAGGACCATCTTGGGATGGGCGACCGTGCCGCTGGTGAAGTAGATCAGCATGGGGTCGTCCGCCGCGGTCCCGCCGCTCGGCCCGGCGGCGGTGCTGGCCGCCCGCTCCATCAGTCGCTCCAGAGGCTGCCAACCGGCGCTGGGGAGTTGACCGACCACGATGGTCTCCGCCAGGGAGGGGAGCTGCCCCTTGACCTCGTCCACCTTGGCGGCCCCCGCGGTGTCGGTGACCGCCACCTTGGCCTCCGCCTTAGCGATACGGTAGGCGATGTCGCGAGGGGTGAGCTGCGAGGTGGCCGGCATCGGGATCGCCCCCATGCGGATCGCGCCCAGGACCACGAAGTACCACTCCGGGATCCTGGGCAGCATGACGAAGACGCGATCCCCCTTGTGCACCCCCAACGCTGCCAGAAGGTTGCCGACCCTGCGGCTGGCGGCCGCGAGATCGCTGAAAGTGTGCTCCCCCACGACCGCCCCACTGGCGTCGAGAGACAGCAACCCCAGATCCCGGCCCCGGGTCTGCGCCAGGGGCTCCAGCACATCCTCTACGTAATTGAAAGACGAAGGGACCTGGAGCCGGAAGGTGGCGCGCTCGCCGACGTAGTCCAACATGTTCGGTCGACTTGCCCGATCTGGTCTCGCGCTCACCCGCCCACCTCCTCGTGCGCCCACCGCCCGGCAACTACGAGCTTAGGACCGGTGGGGCGGCCGGTCAACCGGCCGGCTCCCGTTCAACGGCTGGCGGAAGCCACCCTACGCGGGCTCGACGCAGGCCTGCGGATCGACCAGCCGAGCCCACCACCGCCTGGTGTCCAATTGGAGCTCCTCCAGCGAGGCGAATTCGAACGTGACTAGATCACCGGGGAGGGCCTGACCCAGCTCCGCAAGCCCCCTGGCCCCAACCACTCCGATCTTCGGATACCCGCCGACCGTCTGCCGGGCTGCCAGCAGGACGATCGGCTCTCCGCCGGAGGGGATCTGGATAGCGCCGGCCGGCTGTCCCTCGGACAGGACCTCCTGGCCGCTGTAGGCAACCGGCCGTCCCCGAAGCCGGACGCCCATCCGATCACAGTCCGGAGAGACCTGGTAGAGATCCGCCTCCAGCACGGACCTGGCCGCGGCTTGGAATCCGGACCACTGCGGCCCCGGCGCGCAGAGCAGGTGCAGCCGGTGGAGCGAGGTGGGGCGGAGGGCGGGACGCAGCCGCCAACGAATCTTGAGGGCAGATGGGCTGGGCGTGGCGCGCAGCTGGTCCCCCCGCCTCAGGCAGCGGCCATCGACTCCACCCACCCCGGCCACCAGATCCGTGGACCGCGATCCCAGGAACAGGGGCACCTCGAGCCCCCCCGCGAACGCCACGTAGGCCCTGGCCCCGGCCATGGACGGCACCGCCAGGCGGTCTCCCGGCCTGACCGCGATCGCACAGTCAGGGTCGACCGCGCCCTCGTTGAGCACCACCGTCGGCTCGGCTCCCACCACCGCCACCAGGCCGGGCTCGGAGAACTCGAGAAGGGGTCCGCGCACGGTGGCCTCGAGGCAGGCCGCGTCCCACCGGTTGCCGACCAGGTGGTTCGCCAGCGCCAGCGAGCGC
>JAJYWM010000383.1 GCA_021791455.1 bacterium
CTCGAGCGGCTGGCGACTTCCGTCGTGGTGCGCCCCGACTGTCGCCGACCGTCCGTGGGCTCCGGCCCAAAGCTTTCGCGATCTCGCGCTTGACCTGGCGGCGGGAAACACTCCAATCCCGGGGCGGACTCGGGCCGAAGGCCGCGGTACCGACGATTCAGATCGGCCGAATGGCCTGACCCAGGAGCTGATCCGGCTGGGGAGGTTCGGACTACCGGTAGCCGGTCGTCGCCCGTTCCGGGATGGTGCCGACCGAACCATCTTCGAGATCCGCTGCGTGATCGGCGCCCGACCGCCGTCGGCCATATTCCCTCCGCGGGCCCAGGGCTCCCCTGCGGGGCGCCGGCTGCGGTGAGGCTCGCGCTCGTAACACCGAGGTTCTCGCCCCACCTCGGAGGCGTGGAAGCTCATGTGGGCGCGCTGGCCTCCCGGATGGCGGCCGCGGGGCACGAGGTGGACGTGATCACTCCGGATGTCACGGTGGCACAGCCGACCCTGGAGCGGTTGGACCAGCACCTATTGGTTCGCAGGTTCCCTGCCTACGGGTGGAACACTCCCTACACTCAGTCACCTGGGCTGTGGCGGTACCTGCAGGTGAACTCCGGCAGCTACAGCTTGGTGCATGCTCACAGCTACCACGCCACCCCCGCTCTGGCCGCAGCGCTGACCCCCGGCCCACCGCTTGTCTTCACCGCCCACTACAACGGGGCGGGGCACTCCGCCACGACCCACCTGGCCCACTTCCTGTATCGACCACTGGGCCGCATCATCATCCGGCGAGCGGCAGCGATCATCTGCGTGTCAAGAGCGGAGTCCGATCTGCTCCGCAGTCAGTTTCCCAGGGCCACCGGCCGGATCACCATCATCCCCAACGGCGTCGAGCCGACCAATCCCGAGGTGGCGCCGTTTCCGCTGACGGCCCGGGTTGTGCTCTGCGTCGGTCGACTGGAGCCCTACAAGAACGTCGACCTCGTGGTCCGGGCCGTGCAGCACCTTTCGTCGCAGTACTCCCTGGTGGTGGTGGGATCGGGTCGCTCCATGGCGAAGCTTAGGGAGCTCTGCAGCAGCACCGGTGCGACGGACCGGATACGGCTGCTCGGAAACGTCTCCCCTGATGATCTCGCACGCTGGCGCCGGACCGCCGCGGTTTATGTCTCCATGTCCACCCACGAGGCCTTCGGCATCACAGTCGTCGACGCGCTTCTCGCCAGGGTCCCCGTCGTCGCCTCGGACATACCCGCTCACAGGGAGCTCGCCGAGCGGGCCGCGCCGGGGGCGATCACCTTGGTCCCACCTGACGTCACACCAATTGACCTTGCGAGCACGATCGCCTCAGCCTCGCAGACAACCTCAGGGGGACTGCTCGACGTCCCAACCTGGGATCAGGCTGCGGCGATGACGCTGGAGGTGTACGAGAGGACGGGCGCCGAGACTTCCAGCTTGCGGACCTCCCCCGGGCGAGACGGTGTGAGGTCGACCGAACCAAGGGGTGTCGGACCCGTATGAGCAAGCCCCCAGCCCATCGTGGTAGGCGGCTGGCCCCAGGGCCGGGACGCAGGCCCAGCAAGCCTCGCGCCAGCCGTCCCATCAGCCAGCAATCTCCTGCAACGCCAAGCCTGAGGACGGCCGCCGCTGAGGAAGCAGGAGTGCTGCTACCCCCGGGTGAGGGATCTCTGCCGGCGCCTGCCCTAGGTCACGCCGCTGCGGCTACCGCCGCTCACCGGCCGGCCGCCTGGCTGAGCCGACTTCGCGAGGGCTCCCTGCTGACCATGGTCACAACCGGAGGCAGCGTCGTGCTCGGCGCCGCCTTTCTCGCGGTCGCCTATTCGGTGGCAGCGACTCGGCCTCCGGGCCAGCTCGAGTTCACCCTGTTTTGGATAGGGGAACTGCTCGCCTTTGTGCCCATCGCGATCCGTCTCTTGACCGCCAGCGCCCGGCGCGCTGAGCGCCTTGCCCTGATCACCGTCCTGGGGCTGTTCGCCTTCGTCGCCATGCTGCTGCGCAGCCCCACCGCAGAGATCTTCCACGACGCCCTGGCGCATTGGACGGCAGCCCAAGAGGTCTACAGCACCGGCAAGCTCTTTCAGCCGGACACCCTCTTGCATATCGTTCAGTACTACCCCGGGCTGTCCGCCCTCACCGTGTCCCTGCGTGAGGTGACCGGGCTCTCCACCTTCCAGGTGGGCACGGCGGAAATCTGGCTGCTGCATGTCGCGTCTCTGGTGGGCATCTTCATCTTGGTCGAGCGCCTCACCACCTCCCACCGTGCCGCCGGGATCGCCGCTCTGATCTACTGCGTCAATCCCGCGTTCTATTTCTTCGACTCCCAGTTCGCCTACGAGTCGCTGGCCGTCCCCATGTTCATCTGGGCCGTGACCGCGGCTGTCGTCATGCAACAGCACCTGCGGACCGGTTCCAATCGGGGTGTCCCCTACCTGAGACAACCCGTCATATCGTGGTTCCTGGTTGCCGTTCTTGCCGCCGCAGCTTGCATCGTCACCCACCACATAACCACCTGGACCCTGGTCGGGACGCTGGTGCTGCTCTGTGCTGCTCCGGTCGTGTGGCGAAAGCGTACTCGCAGTGCCCGTCGGACCGCGGCCGGGACCGCGGTTCTGACCGCCTGTGTCGGCCTGGGAGCCGCGGCCTGGCTGGTGCTGGTCGCTCCGGAGACGATCGCCTACGTGGCTCCCCATGTGATAGGCGGCATCCAGGGCGTTCTGGCGATACTCACCCACCACAGCAGCAGCCGCCAGCTCTTCAAGGCGAGCCCGTTGCCGGAATACCAGAAGTTGGCCGCCTATGGTGGACCCGCCTTTCTGATCGTCGCCTGTGCGGCGGCCGTCTTTTTTGGGCGACACCGGATAAGGCGCCTTCCCCCAGCCATGACCGCTCTCGGCATCCTGGGGCTGCTCTACTTTGGAGCGCTGCCGGTGATGCTCACCGCCCAGAATGAGGGTGCTCGCCGGTCCCAGACCTTCACCTTCGTGGGTCTGGCGGTCATCCTCGCTCCCTTCTTTGTCCTCCTGCTGCGCCGCTCCGCTTCCCGGACCTGGCTGAACCTCCTAGCCAGGGCCGCCATCCTTCTGGGGGTGGTGACCCTGCTGGTCGGCAACATGACGATCGACATCGATGTCTACTACCAGTTTCCTGGGCCCAGTGTCTATGGAGCAGACACCAGAAGTCTCTCGCCCGAGGTCATCGCCATGGCCGACTGGTTCCGCGCCAACGTCGGCCGCGGCCACCGCGTCGTCGCTCCTCGCGACCTCGGCCTGGCGATGGGGAGCTACGGGGCGCAAACCGTGTCAGCCGCCTCATATGGATTCCCCGTATGGCAGCTCTACTTCTCCCCCAGCCTGCCCAGCGCTCAGCTGCTGGGAGAATTGACGGCTTCAGACTATGGGTACATGGCGGTCGACACCAAGATGTATCACAATCTGCCCGAGGTCGGCGCCTACTTCACCGCCGGTGAGCCCGGTGATGGCCAGGTCATACCGCCGATCGCGGCCCTGCGTAAGCTGAGCGGCCTACCGTGGCTGACCGAGATCTACTCGTCCACGAACTACCGGATATACCGCCTCGACCTTAAGGAGCTTCGAGCATGCCCCGCGTACCGAACCGTGTCGGCCGCCTTGCTTCCGGGCTGTCCCACTTCGGGCTGAGCAGGGAGCTGGCGCTTGCCAGCACCCTGCTGCTGGCGGCGGCACTAGTCACCGGAGCCGCTTTCATACCTGTCGAGGCGGCCCGGGCACTGCTGACCCTGGGGCCGGCCCTGGTACTTCCGGGGGCCGCCCTCCTGTTCGTGCTCGGTGGTCTGGGCCGGGGCTACGATCGCTATCCATCCCTGATTCTGGCGGTGATTCTGAGCATCGCCTTCTATCCTCTGGCGGCCCTGGTGGTCTATGGGTTGGGAGTGCGCCTTTCGCCGAAGTCGATAGTCACCGCGCTCGACATCTGGGTCGTCGCCCTGGTTCTGATCCGGCTTTTGCTACCGGGCAAGCTGTGGGCTGGCGCCAGGCCCTTGCTGCGCCGGCCCCAAGCGTCCTCCGAAAGCTCCTGGCGCTGGACCATCTGGGTTTTGGCGGTGATGGTTGCGGGTGCCGCCGTCATCGGCCTGGGGATCACCAGGCTGCCCCAACCAGCACCGCAGCCGTACCTGGCCCTTCATTTCACCGGAAGCTGGGCCAAGACGTCGGGCGTCAGGTCCGTACCCGCCAAGGCCGCGGTTACGGTTCCCCTCTCCATCGACAACGGCTCGGCCAATGCGACCAAGCTTCTGGTGCAGACGAGCTTGGACGGGCGCCCATTCGGGTATTCCAGATTGGTCTCTCTGTCTCCCCACGAGAGATGGTATGGATCGATCGTCGGCAACATGACTGGCCAGGGCTGCCTCCAACAACTGGTGGTGCGGGTGCGGCGGCCGTCGTCCAGCACGACCTTGGTTTCCGTCGACATGTGGCTCAGCCTGCAGCTCGCGACCTGCAAGGCGTGAGCCGGTCCGCACGTGCGCGGCTCCCCGGCTGGGGAACCGCCACGGCCCAGGCCCTCTCGGCCTGGCAGCGACTCCGCCTGCTGGTGGTGCGCATGCGTCGTGATCCCCTGTCCCGCAACGGCCTCTTCATAGTCGCGACCACGCTGGTCAATTCGGCCTTCGGCTACGTGTTTTGGGTTATTGGCGCCCGCCTCTTTCCCGCCGCCGCGGTCGGCATCGTGGCCGCCACTATCTCGGCCGCGTCTGTGGTCGGCATCCTGGCCTACGCCGGGGTTGGGATGACCCTTATCCACTCGCTGCCCCAGGCTCGAACGGGCCGAGATTGGTCGTTGACCCTGCTGTCGGGAACGACCATCACCGCGCTGATTGGGATCGGGGGCAGCCTCCTAGTGGTGGCGGTCCTGCCCGCCACCAGCGACAAGTTTCTGCTCCTGCATCAGTTTGGCACCGCCACAATCTTTGCTCTGGGAACCCTGGCGTGGAGCCTCGGGTCGGCGCTCGACTACGCGTTCATAGCCGAGCGCAAGGCGCAGTTCATGCTGGGCCGCAACGCGGTGCACGCCGCCGCCAAGGTGCTGGCCGTCATCGTTCTCGCCCTGCTGCTGGCCCGCAGTCCCACCATCCTGCTGCTCTCGTGGTCGGCGGCAGCGGTGGTGGGCGCGCTGGCCGGTGGTGGCTTCCTGGTCTGGCGCCTGAGTCACGGCCGCCTGTTCCGGCCCGCCTGGCGGCAGCTCCTGCGCTCGGCTGGCGACCTGCGCACCCGTCTGGTGGGTCATCAGGTGATCAGCATCAGCGGGCAGCTGCCGCCCCTATTGCTGCCCATCGTGGTCACGACCAGACTGTCCGCCAGAGCCGACGCCTTCTTCTATCTGACATGGCTCCTGACCGGGGTCCTGCTCGTGGTATCCGCGGCGGTCGCCGACTCGCTCTTCGCCGAGGGGGCGCACCAGCCGGCGGCGATCAGGGGCCGGGCCCTGTTCGCCCTGAAGCTGGTGGCAGGCATCGTGGTCCCGCTGATGATCGTGTTCTTCGTCGCAGGAGGACTGCTGCTGTCAATATTCGGGCCGTCCTACTCCGCACACGCGCTGGACCTGCTCTACGTCCTGGTGCTCGCCGCCATCCCCGACGCCTTGACCAACCTCTACGTCGCCCTCCTCAGGCTGCAGTCGCGGTTCGTGGTCGCCAGCACCCTCAATCTTGGCATGGGGCTGGGCACGGTCGTCCTCTCCTGGCTGCTGCTGCCGATCTTCGGGATCACCGGGGCGGGAATCGCGTGGCTGGCAATGCAGTTGGCGGGATGCCTCTTCTGCCTTGCCGACCTGCTGCGCCGCCCCCTGCGGCCACCGAGCGCCCTCTCCACCAACCTGCCGGACGCCAAGAGGTAGCCCATGCGCATCCTGCACCTGACCGACCTGTACCCCCCAGTCCTCGGGGGGTTGGAAACCCAGTTAGAGCAGCTGTGCCGCGAGCTGGCGAGCCGTGGCCATGAGGTCGATGTCGTCACCCTGGCGGGCACGGGCGGCCCGAAGGCGGAGGTTCGTGAGGGCGTGCGGGTGCACCGGATAGCGGGTGTGACGAGGATCTTGCGCCCGCTGTATGAAGACCCTAGGAGGCCCTTCCACCCCACAGTCCCCGATCCCCTGTTG
>JAJYWM010000400.1 GCA_021791455.1 bacterium
TTGGACGGTCACCGTGGGGGTCCTGGCAGGGCTGACCCTGCTCGCCGCTCCCCTGCAGGCACTGCGGCAGCGGCGAATGCTGGCTGCCATCCAACACCTGCTCATCGCGCAGCTGGCGCTGCCCCTGCTGGCCCTGACCGAAGTTTCACAACCCGCCACCGCGACCATTCTGTACGCCCTCTTGGCCATAATTCCACTGGCGGCGGCGGCCCTCGGGCTTCTGGGCCCGCTGCGCCAGTATGGCCAGGATGACGGCACCACCTCCCTGCGCGGGCTCTGGGCCCGGTCTCCGGTCGTGGCGGGAATGCTGGCGCTGCTCATGGCGGCGGCGGCGGGCCTGCCACCTCTGGTCGGGTTCTTCGTCCGCGTCTTCGCCATCGAGGCGGCGGCCCAGGCCGGTTTCGGCTGGCTGCTGTGGATTGCCCTGCTATCCGGATTGCTTTGCGCCCTGGTCGCCTACCGCTGGATCATGGTCCTCTTCGACTCCCGCGTCGACGGCCCCGAGATGGACCTTCCGGGACGGGTGAGCATGGTCGGAATAATCCTCTGCGGTGCCTCATCCCTGGGGTTCGTCGTCGTGCTCGGACCGCTGCTGGGGATCGCGGCCCGGGCGGCCGTCGCTCCCCTGTTCGGGCCGTGACGGCGGTCGCCGGGTGAGTGAGATCAGGGAGACGGTGGGGCCGAGTAGCCCTTCAGGATCTGGTGGACCTTCTCGGTCATCGCCAGAGCTTGGTCCATCGGCCGCTGCCACATATTGCGCCCGAATATGAACCCCGTACCGCCTGCCGCCATGCAGTCATCGATGCGACCCAGGAGCTCGTGGTCCTCCAGCCTGCTACCCCCGGCGAATATCACGAGGGACCGGCCGGCGGACTGGATGACACGGCCCAGCATCTGGCGCCGGTCCTCGGTGAGCTGGTCGTAGGGTGGCGGTGAGGCGGCATCCTTCTCGGAGTGGTCCCGGGGGATGTTGATCTTGATGACATCCGCACCCATCTCCGACGCAACCCGGGCCGCATAGTCGATGGCGTAGAGGCTGTCCTGGCCCCCTCGCTGGGCGATGGCGGCTCCTCTCGGGTACGACCAGCAGATCAGGGGCATGCCGAAGCGCTCGCAGTCGGCCCTGACCTCGTTCATCTGGCGCAGATCGCGGTCCTGGGCGGGCGATCCTACGTAGCAGGTGTAGCCGACGGCCGCCGCACCCAGGCGGACCGCATCCTCAACCGACGAAGTGAGCGGCGAGAAGGCGTCGTCCGAACTGGGGACGGAGGTCTTCCCGTTGACCTTGAGCACCAGCGGAAGCCTACCCGCGTATAGGGGCAGATAGCGGGTCGCCAACCCGATCTGGAGAGCGATCCCGGAATAGTTCCCGGCCAGCGCCAGGTGCACCTGAAAGGCAGGATCTTTGGCCGGGGGGTTGCTGAAGAAGTCAACCGGCCCGTGCTCCAAACCCTGGTCGAGGGGCAGCAGCAGCAGGGTCCCGTTCCCGGGCCCGTGATCGTAGAGCAGGGTGTGAAGTCGGGCGCGCTTGCCCTGGGCTAGATGGAGGTCGTCTAGGTGATGACGGGTTGGCGTCGGCTTTGGGGCGCTGGTGGTAACAGTCATGATGCGAGGTTACAACGTCGCATCGAAGGTTGGGCGCAGCGTGAGTGCGGTGATAATCGCATCGATGAGTGTGGGCACCCCTGACGGCTCCTCCCTTTCCTTCCTCGCCACGGCCAAGCACTTCGAGAATCGGGTTGCGGTGGAGCGGCTCGACCTTGAGGTTGCCAAGGGCGAGCTGTTCGGCTTGATCGGACCCAACGGAGCCGGCAAGACCACCACGATCAAGATGGCGGTCGGCTTGCTGCGCCCCTCATCCGGGCGGATCCTGGTCGGAGGGTTCGACATCCAGAGGGATGGGCCGAGGGCACGACGCCTGCTGGGCTACGTCCCCGACAACGCGCCCCTCTATGACAAGCTCACCGGTTTGGAGATGCTGGAATTGGCCGCTGACCTTTACCAGGTGAGCCGGCAACGCCGCCGCCGTCGCATACCCGCGCTCTTGGAGGCGATGGACCTCGACTCGGCGGCGAGCCAGATGGTGCAGTCCTACTCCCGTGGGATGCGCCAGAAGCTGGCCCTCTGTGCCGCCCTGGTGCATGACCCCGCGGTTCTGTTTCTGGACGAACCGACGGTGGGATTGGACCCCATGGCCGCCCGCCAGCTGCGGACGATGCTCCAGACCCTGTGCGCCACCGGGCACACTGTCTTTCTCAGCACCCACGCCCTCGAGATCGCGGCGGCCCTCTGCGACCGGGTGGGGATCTTCAACCAGGGCCGTTTGGTCGCCCTCGGCACGGTTGCGGAGCTGGAGCGCACGGCTGGCCCCGGTTCTTCCGGCAGCCTCGAGGAGGTCTTCATGAACGTGACCGGCGCCGAGGAACAGGAGACCGCCGCGCTGATCTCAGCGCTTGGCGCCTGACCGGTTCGAGCCGAGCGCGATGCCTTTCTACGGTTCTCCGACCAGGGTCCAGTTCCTGGGCCTGCTGCGGGCCGGAGCCAGGAGCTTCTGGAACTCGTGCTGGCGCAGCGGGGCCGGCCGGCGGGTCGCCACGGTCGTCGCCCCCCTGGTGGGAGTCGCGCTCTGGTCCGCCATGACCCCCTTCGCCGTGACCCTTTGGCGAGCCGATGGCCTGGCAAGAGGGGATTCGCTGTTCAGCCTGGTCGCGACCGTCATGGTGGTGCTGGTGGCCTTCACCATGGCCACCTCCGTCAGCTTCGCCTTGGCGTCGATCTACTTCGCCAAGGATGTGGAGTGGCTGATGCACACGCCGATCGGTCCGCGTCTGTTTCTCTCCTATCGCCTTCTGGCCCAGTTTCTTCTCGGTGCCGCAATTGGGACCGTGGTCGCTGGGCCTGCCGTGCTGGGTTTGGCCATCGCCACCGGACGCTGGTGGCTGGTGCCGCTGGTGGCGGTGGTGGTTGCCGCCCTGCTGCTGCCTGCCATGTCCACGGCGCTGATGTGCGTGGTGGCTCTGGTGCGAGTGGTGCCGGCCACCAGGGTCAAGGATGCGGCCGGGGTCCTCGTCGCGTTGGTGGGCTTCGGGGTCGCCGCAGTGGACATCGCGGCAGCGGTGGGCAGCGGCTCCGGGGTCGGTGTGAGCACATTCGCGCACGGGATTCGCTCTCCCAGCTGGGCTCCGTGGTCGTGGGCGGCCGCGAGCATCACCGACTCCGCCCACGGTCGCCTCGGTCCCGCCCTCCTTCTGGCGGCGGTCCTGGTGACTCTGGCGGCAATCGTCACCATCCTCGCCATCGAGGTCTCCGGTCCCCTGCTGCGGGACGGATGGTTTCGATCGCAGAGTACAGGCCGGCGCCGCCGGCAGGCCAGGAGCAGCTTTCTGCCACTTCCCGTCAGCCTCAGCGTCCTGCGCAAGGATTGGCGGACCCTCCGCCGGGATCCGGCCCAACTGATCCAGCTGCTCTTGCCCATCGGCGTGTTCGCCATCTACTTGCTCTCCCCCCGTGCCGGAGGACTCGGCCTGGGGGCCTTCCACCACTTCCCGGTCTGGTACGGGCCGCTCACCACGGCGGCCTTTGCGGCCCTGTTCGCCGCGAGCGGTTTGGGCCTGCGGGCCGTGGGCTCAGAGGGCCGCCAGTTCTGGTGTTTGAAGACCGCCCCCGTGTCCACCGTGGCCCTGCTCCTCAGCAAGCTTCTGCTGCCGGCCATCGTGACGGTTTCAGCCAGCCTGGCCCTCATGGTGAGCACGGAGCTCAGGGTCGGCACTTCCGTGTCCCAGGTGCTCTTCTCATCCGTGCTCCTGGTGGTCTGCGTTCTCGGGCTGAGCTGCCTGGCGACCGGGCTCGGGGCGGTCTGGCCCAGACTTGACTGGTCGGACCCGAGGCGGTCCGTGGGGGTCTGGCTGGCCATCCTGTTCATGGTGGTCGGCGCCGCCTACGTCGCAATCTGCGTGGTCGGCCTGACCCTGGCCCTGCTGATCACCGGCCAGCCAAATGCGCTGTCGGCACTTCTTGCGATTCTGGTGTGCCTCATGGTTGCCGGGGCAACGTCCTTGGCCGCCCTGCGGGCGGGGCACAGGAGGCTGGTCGCCCTGGACGCCTGAGACGGGCCACCCCGGGCGCCCTCCCATCTCCCCCGGCCCGCTTCGAGAGCTGTCGAGCCTGTCGGCTCACACGCAGGGACTCTCTTCGGATGAGCCTGCGCCTCCGGCGCTAGAATCTCCTTGATCGCGCTAGACGGGGAGTTAGCGGTGCCCTGTACCCGCAATCCGCTACAGCGGGGTCGAATCCCCCTCCGAGGGGAGGTGTTTTCGGGTCAGCTCCGACCATCCGGGTGTTGACGGCCGGGTCCGGCGCAGCCAATCACCGCCAACCCCGTCAGGTCCGGAAGGAAGCAGCGGTACGCGGAGCGACTGGAGTGTCGTCGGGCTCCCCGGCCTGAGCTCGGAGGACGGCAGGCGCCGGGGATGGCTCAACGACGAGGGGTGCGCGATCATCATTGGCGACATGAACTCGGTGCGGCAGAGCCTCTACCTGAAGTACCGGCCTCAGAAGTTCGGCGACCTGGTGGGCCAGGAGGTGGTGGCGCGCACCCTGCGCAACGCGGTGCGGGAGCGGCGCCTCTCCCACGCCTATCTCTTCACCGGCATCCGTGGCACCGGCAAGACCTCGGCCGCTCGCATCCTGGCCAAGGCGATCAACTGCGAGTCCCCGGACGACGGTGAGCCGTGCGGAGTCTGCCGCGCCTGCGAAACCGTGGGCGAGGGCCGCAGCCTAGACGTGATCGAGATCGATGCCGCCACCAACCGTGGCATTGACGAGATTCGCGACCTTCGCGAGCGAGTCCAGTTCATGCCCAGCGAGCTGGCGATGAAGGTCTACATCATCGATGAGGCGCACATGCTCACCAATGAGGCTGGCAATGCCTTTCTCAAGACTCTGGAAGAACCCCCTCAGCACGCGTGCTTCATCCTGGCCACAACCGAGCCCAACCGGCTCACGGAGACTGTTCTATCGCGCTGCCAGCGCTTCGACTTCCGCCGGATTCCGGTCGCGTCGATGGCGGACCATCTGGCCCGCATCTGTTCCCTGGAGGGCATCACGACGACGCCCCAGGTCATGGAGCTGGTCGCTCAGGCCGGGGCGGGGTCTCTGCGTGACGCCGAGTCGCTCTTGGACCGCCTCCTCGGAACGGGCGACAAGGTGCTCGAACTGGCCGACGTCAGGTCCGCCCTTGGCATGGCCGACCCGGGCGCATTGACCCGCCTGGCCGACTCCCTGGCGGACTCGGACGCGGCGGCGGTCATCGGGGATCTGCAGGAGCTTTCCGGCTCCGGGGTCGAGCCTCGCCAGCTGTTGCGGGCCCTGGGCGAGACGGCCAGGAAGCGGCACTGGGAGGAACTATCCAAGGGTGGCTCCCCAGGGTTTTGGCTGGAGCTGATGGCGGCCTGTGCCGGCGGCGGCAGCGAACTGCGCCGCGCCGACGATCCCTGGATGGTTCTGGAGGTGATCCTCATCAAGGCAGCGCTGGGAGGGGGGAAGCTGGGGCAGACGGCCTCGATGCGGGACCATCCCGGCCGTCCTCCTGACGGAAAAGCCGGGGCCTTCACGGGGTCCGCCGCTCCAGCAGACAGCGCCGCGACGGGGGGACCGGCAGCCCAGCGACAGGCGCCTGCCACCGTCCCCCGGGTGGCGACCTCCCCGGCCGTTACCCCACCAAGCAGTGGCGCGCCTGCCGAAAGCGCGTCACCCACGCCCGCCGGCCCCGAGATGACGGCCGAGTGGCAGCAGCGCTGGACGGAAGTGATTCAGTGGGCGCAGCAGCATCACCCCGGACCATTCGCCGCTCTGGTGAGGGAGACCCGAGCGGCGGCTTTGGACAGTGGCACGCTGACTGTGGAGGTGCGCTATCCCTGGCACCTCTCCCAACTTCGGGCTCCAGCAAATCTGGCAATCCTCGCGGAAGCTTGCCGAGAGCTCTTCTCACCGCAGGTGGATGTTGAGCTGGTGCTGCTGGGTGAGGCTGAGCCGAAGCCCGCTGCCCGGCAAGCTGAGCCGAGCGCGCTGGCCCTGGCCCTGAAGCACTTTCCAGGGAGCACGG
>JAJYWM010000299.1 GCA_021791455.1 bacterium
ACTCCGCTGGGTTCCAACCTCGGGCTCTTGGTCCCTGGTCACGGTCATCCTCGTTCTCCTTGGACGCCCTCTCGATGCAGACTTTCAACGCTGCACCTGGCTCACCAAGGGTAGACACTGAGGGGGACAGCTCGTGTGAACCGCCCCGGGAAAGGTGGAGACTCCATTCGTTGAGAGGATGGAGAGATGACAAGCACGACGAGGTACCCGCAGGAGCTGCGGGAGCGGGCGGTGAGGCTGGTTCTGGAACACGGAGGCGAATACCCCTCGGAGTGGGCGGCGATTGAGTCGATCTCATCCAAGTTGGGGATGACCAAGGAGACGCTGCGGCGGTGGGTGCGCAGAGCCCAGGTGGATGGAGGGCTGCGGAGCGGTGTCACCACCTTGGAGCGGGAGCGGATCCGGGAGCTGGAGCGGGAGAACCGTGAGCTGCGAAGGGCCAACGAGATCTTGAGAGCGGCATCCCTTTTTTTCGCTCGGGAGCTCGACCCGAGACCGCCCAAGCCGTGAAGTTCATTGCCGAGATGAGGGAGCGTTGGGGAGTTGAGCCGATCTGCCGGGTGCTGGAGTTCGCGCCGGCCAGCTTCTATGCCGCCAGCACCAGGTCGCCTTCGGCCAGGGAGCTTCGGGACCGGGAGTTGAAGCCCCAGATCCAGCGGGTCTGGGAGGAGAACTTCCGCGTCTACGGGGCGGACAAGGTGTGGGCCCAGCTGCGCAGAGACGGTTTCCCAGTGGCCCGCTGCACGGTGGAGCGGCTGATGCGCAAGCTGGAGCTGCGCGGTGTGGTGCGGGGCAAGACTCCCCGAACCACGACTGGGGCCGACGGTGCAGACCGCCCAGCGGATCTGGTCCAGCGGCACTTCGTGGCGGCGGCACCGAACCGGCTGTGGGTTGCCGACCTGACCTATGTGAAGACCCACTCCGGCTGGGTCTACCTTGCCTTCATCGTGGACGTCTTCTCGCGGTTCGTGGTCGGCTGGCAGGCATCCCGGTCCCTGCGCACCGACCTGGCTCTGGACGCCCTGGAGATGGCTATCTGGGGCCGCCGCGGCGAGCAGCTGCAGGGACTGGTGCACCACTCCGACAGGGGCGTTCAATACCTGGCCGTGCGCTACACCGAGCGCCTGGCCGAGGCTGGGGCGGTTGCCTCGGTGGGTTCCCGGGGCGACAGTTACGACAACGCCCTGGCCGAATCCTTCAACGGTCTCTACAAGACCGAGCTGATTCGCAAAGACGGTCCTTGGCGCGGACTGGAGGACGTGGAGTTCGCCACCTTGGAATACCTCGACTGGTTCAACCAGCGTCGGCTCCACACTGAGCTGGGCATGACTCCCCCCGCTGAGTTCGAAGCCGCCTACTACCATGAGGAGACCCCTGCTCTGCAGGCCGTTTCACACTAACCTGAGTCTCTACGAAACCCGGGGCGGTTCAAACCAGGGCCGATGCTGCGAGCGTAGCGGAGGTTCCCTGCTTCCATCATCGCCAGCGCACCGGCCAGCTGGACGATGAGACTCAAGCCCACATGCACCTTGACTTTGTCCAGACCACGATGGCGTATCCCGTCGAGGCGAAGGTGGCCTTTGAGGCGAGCATTCACCCGTTCCACCGAGGTGCGCTCGCGGTATAGCCTCTGCCATTTGAGAGTGTGCCGTGGTAGCGGAGGATGCCAGCGGATGTCGTCCTCGATCCGCCAGCGGGTGATGGCGGGACCATTCGGGCAGGAGCACTGGGGACCCCGCTGGTACTTGACGTAGACGCGATCACGCCCCAGGTACCGCATCTCCTGGCCACACTCGCACAGGGGGCAGTGTGCCTCGCTGAAGCCGGGCCGTAGTTCGTAGCCGCGAGAGTTGAAATCGATCACGGGAAGAGCTCCAGTCTCCCAGACAACCCGGGAGTTGTGCTCCCCAGCGTAGGCGGCGTCGGCCATGACCGCAGCCAGAACCTCAGGCTGCGATTCCTTCACCACCTTTACCAGCGTTTCCAGTTCGGTACCGTCTCCGACATTGGCCGGAGTCACGGTGTAAGCGAGCGGCAGCTCCGCACTCGTGTCGGCCGCCAGGTGGACCTTGTAGCCGAACCACCAGCCCAGCCGCCCCTTCGCGCTCACCCCCTTCTTGCCCCAGGCCGCATCCGCATCCGACGGAGTCGAGCGGTTGCCGTCTGACCAAGCGTGGATGGCGGTGGAGTCAATGGCGATGGGCGCGCCCAGGTCCGGGTCCAGTGTGCATATCCGCTCCCGCAGGCGGCCGAATACCGCCTCCACCGCCTCCACATTGTCGGCCAAACGAGCAAGCAGGCGGCCGAATGCATCCTCGCTGGGCACCGCCTTGCCGGACAGGCCACACAGCACCCGCAGGCTGGGATTGCGCAGCAGCTCGCGGCGAAGATGAGCGATCGAGTGCAGCTCGTACACCCAGGCCGCGATCAGGGCGTAGATCAACGGTCGTGCCCCAAACCCCCGTCGACCGGCTCCCACCGGCCCCTCACCGAGGCACGTGAGCATAGGATCGAGCTCCAGAGTGTTGAGCACCAGGACCAGACGGTCGTTGTCCGGGAGGGCGAAGAAGTCCTCGCCGGGAAGCGGAGGCTGTATGCTGTACACGGCTGGCATCTCCTCATGGCCGGGGCTAAATCGCGAGTTACACAGCTATTTTCCCCTACCACGCAGCTGGGGTGCCAGCCCCTCTTGTCTCTGGTGGGTACAATCCGCCACTCCGGTGAGCTGCTGACCTGTCCCCAAGATCAGACGTGTGGGGATGGCCCCTTTCAGCCCCTGCAGAAAGTCCCTTCTACGCCTCACATATTGAATTTCGCGGGAGGCTCAATCAGACCTCGCCGTTGGGATAGATGTTGGCGAGCACTTGGCCAGCGACGCCAACCGGGACATTCACGCTCGGCCCTACGAGCTCGTGGGCCGGCCTATTCTCCGTCGCTGGGCCAGACCGGAGCGCGGTGTTCCCGGAACGCCCGCATGCCCTCCTGCCCCTCCGGACTGGAGAAGAGTCTGCGCGAGAGCGCCACCATCCGTTGGTAGGCTGCCGCTTGGTCCATGTTGGGGACTTCCCTCACCAACCGCTTGATCTCTCGCTGGGCCAAAGGTGCGCCTGCCGCCAGCTCTTCCACCGCCCGGGTCGTCTCCGCCGCCTCGTGTCCGACGGGCACCACCTTGGTTACCAAGCCTATTCGCAACGCCTCATCGGCCCCGAACTTGCGCCCGGTCAGGAAGAGGTCCAGGGCTGCCGAGCGACTGATTCGGGCCAGGACCGTCACCGCGATGACCGCCGGAGCGACTCCGACCCTGATCTCGCTGAAGGCAAAATTGGCAGTGGTGCAGCAAAGGGCGATATCCGCTGCGGCCACCAGGCCCATGCCCCCGCCGCGCACCGGGCCCCGCACCTCGGCGACGACGGGCTGGGGAATACGCTCGAGCAGTTCGAGGATCGGCACCAGGGCACCGGCACCGGGGCTCGTCCCGCTTTTGGCGCTGCTGGCGAGCTGCTCGCTCATATCGGCCCCCGCGCAGAACACCGGACCTGTGTGGGCCAGGACCACCACCCTGACACCGGAGGTGGCGGCCGCCCGCTCGAGCTCCCAACTCAGCTGTTCCAGCAGGGGCTTGGAGAGAGAATTGCGATTTGCGGGGGAGTTCAAGGTAAGTCGTCGAGCAGGTCCGTCATCGACCGCGGTGACCAGAGCTTCTTCCACCTTTGACTCCTATTGAGCACCGTGCGACCGACCGAACGGGTGCGGCCCTGGCAGTCGATCTTAGGCCGCCGGACCCGAGTTGGGCCGAACCGTGACTGGGTGCGCCGAAACCAGTGTGCCAAACCCCTCAGAGGCGGCGGATCAGATCTCGCTCCAGGGTCTCTCTCGCGCTCCGGATCAGCGGCTGCAGGTCCCAACCCCGAAGCGCCTGTTCCATCTGCCGCAGCAGCGCATAGCACGACTTGGTGCCGCGCAGGGCGTCGCCCGGTTCAACCCCTGGGGGCGGTTGGATCTGGTTCAGCGGCACGCCGATGCTCCAGTCATAAACGTATTGGACATAGTCCAGGGACGGTGGCCTGCTCTCTGTGATCCCATGCTCCTGCTCCAGCGCTCGGAGCTCCAACTGGGCCCGTATCAGGAGCCGGGAGATCTGGTCCACTCGTCTGGTCGGCATGTGGCGGCGCGGTCTCAGCCGCGTGGCGCCGCGATCATCGGCCGCCAGCATCACCGCAACCGCGCAGACCTCCTCCGCCGAGAGGTCCGCCAGCCAGCCCTCGGTGACGGCCTGGGCGACCAGCAGAGTGTTCTCCCCGTAGACGCCTGCAGCCAGCATTCCCAACCGCGTGGGATGGTCTGCCTGGAGGTGGCCAAGCTCCCCCAGCACAGCCCGATAGGCGCGCAGCTGGTTGCGGTACTCGTGCTCCCGGGCCGCCGCCACCACCTCGGCGTTGCGGAGCGCATCTTCCAGCTCGCGCACCTCGTTGCGGGCTGCCGTGTGCTCGGCCAACAGGGGACAGTGCCGGCACGGCGACTGGGTCACCTGGCGCTCCGCCTCTCGGATCGCCCGGCGTTGCTGCTCCAGCCTTCCCCCTGGATCCCTTGTGTCCAGGCCGAACCGTCCCTGGCGGCGGTCTCTGAAGTGCTGGCGACGCAGCTGCCGGGCCTCGCTGCGGGCCTGGTCGACGGCGGCGCGCGCCCCGAGATACTGGCGCAGGGTCCGCTCCGAGCACCGCAGCTTGGGGTGGCGGAACCTCCGCTTCTGGAGGTCCTGAAGACGTGCCTCGAGATTGGGACGGCGCAGCCTGAGGTTGTCCAGCGCCGCCAGCCGCTGGTGCTGTCCGAAGGATTGCTCAAGCAGCTCCTCCGCCTGGGCCGGGGTGTGCCGCTTGAGCAGGTTCAGCGTCATGTTGTACGTCGGCGCGAACTTGGACTCGACCGACATGTCGTTGCCGAGCAGGGTTTCGCAGATCACACCGAGGTCCACCTCCGGATCACGCAGGATGATCCCGTGGCCGATGGGGTCTATCCCGCGCCTCCCGGCCCGGCCCAGAAGCTGGGTCAGCTGTCCCGACCTGAGCGCCGCGAAACCCTGGCCGTCGAACTTGGTGAAGGTCGATATCACGCATGCCCTGGCCGGCATGTTCAGGCCCAGGGCTAGGGTTTCGGTCGCGAACACCACCTTGATGAGGCCCGCTTGGAACAGCTCCTCGACCGTCTCCTTGACGTACGGCAGGAGCCCCGCATGGTGCACCGCGAAGCCCGCGCGCAGCATCCGCATGTTGAGGGCGGAGCTGTACAGGGCCGCCTCCTCGGGGTCGTCGACCGCCGCCAGGCGCTCGGCCAATGCCTCGTCTATCCGGAACTTCTCCTCGAGGGAGGTGAGGTCCAAGGAGTGGGTGGCGCAGCGGGCGAGCGCCTCCCGACACCCCTTGCGCGAGAAGATGAAATAGATTGCGGGGAGCATCTCCTGGACCCGCAGCTCCTCGACCACCCGCAGGAGGTCGTTGTCGGACGCCAGCAGGGGACGATTGCCACGGAAGCGCCGGTCGCCACCGGCCTCCTTCTGTGCCTCCTCCAGGGTCAATCGGTCCAGCTGACCCCGCTCGTCCAAGAGAGGCAGGAACCGGTTGCGAACCCCAAGCCAGGTGCGCAGCTCCACCGGACGGTCGCGCCGCAGCACAACCGCCATGGGCCCCCGGCGGGCACTCATCCAGGTGGCCACCTCGTCGACGTTCGTGATGGTCGCGGACAGACCGATGAATCGGATGTGACCAGGGGCCTGGATGATCACCTCCTCCCACACGGTGCCGCGCGGATACTCGTCTATGTAATGGACCTCATCCAGGATCACGAAGCGCACGGTGGCGAGGGAGCCGGGGTCGTCGTAGATGAGGTTGCGGAGTATCTCGGTCGTCATCACCACGACCGGCGCCTCCGGATTTATCGAAGTCTCCCCCGTCACCAGGCCCACGGTGCCATGCCCGTGAATGCGGCTCAGGTCTTGGAACTTCTGATTGGACAGCGCCTTGAGCGGAGTGGTGTACAGAACCCTGCCCGTCGTGCCTCCTCCGTTCAGAGTGTCCCAGATCGCAA
>JAJYWM010000009.1 GCA_021791455.1 bacterium
CACCGAGTCGCCCATGTCGAAGAGCACGTCCGGGTCGTTGGAGGGTGTTGAGCTCATGTACAAATGTTCTCATCTTCACCCCGCCTGTGGGAAGGTTCTGACCCACGCTCCTAGGGGGGACGGATACGTGCTCGGCTGGCCACGGTCCGCCCCGTCGATTGACCCGCTTCCACCACCCTACGGGCCGGACGGGTTCCGGTGGATGCGCCCGAACCTTCCGCTTGACGCCCGCCCCCCTTCGCTCCTTATGACCTGGTGGGCTGTCCTGTTCACGCTCTCGATGCTGGCGCGATACCACCCGGTCCGGTGGGCTGATGCCCTCGATCCTGACCGGTCCCCTGCGGCCGTACTCCTGGAGAGAACTATGGAGGTGGCGCTGGAGGTGGTGCCCCAGCTCGTGCTCGAAGCCATCATGGCCACCGGCTCCGCCGGAGGCTCGGCCTCGGAAAGTGGGCGCCCATAGCTGGGCTGCGTCGGGGTGCGGGGCGGGCCGATCTGGGACGTCCAGCCAGGGGCTGTTGGAACCGTGGCGTGACCGGCGCGGGTTCGGCCCTCGGGAGCGCCGATGCCCTACCTGGGTGAGTGCCCGTGGAACACCGTCATTCAGATCCGTGGCCCTGGCTGATCTCGGCGGGGAGCCGGAGACGATGCGGTAACAAGGGGTCCGGTTGTTTGGATGAAGGTGCGAGTATCCTGGGCAACGCTTGGGAGTGGATCGCTAGCCGAAGGGGAGGAAATCCATGGGTGAGTCAGAAGGACCGGTCGGAGCCGACCCGAACCCGCCCGTTCACCTTACCGCGATGACTTCATCGGGTCACCCGATTATGCCAGGCCAGCGGTTCTGCCCAAGTTGCTCCAAGCCGGTCGTCGCTACGGTCTCCGTGTGCCCCCAGTGCGGGACCGCCCTCGGGGGCTCCGAAGTCGGAAGGCATCGCGATCCTGCTTGCGGTCTTCCTCACCTTCTGGACATGGGTCTACACCTACCGCATCAACAAGGCGAAGTTCTGGGTCGGCCTGGGTCTAAGCATCCTCGGCGGCATCCTCACGGTCATTCTGGTCGGGTTCGGGATCTTGCTTGGGGTCTGGCTCTGGGCCCTGATCGACGCCATTGCAACGCCGGATCAGAAGTACCTGACTTACTCCGGATCGTGAGACCAAACTGGCAACGGGCAAGGACCGTGCGACTACTTCGATCACCCGGAGGTAGGTTCGGGATAGGTGCGGCGGCGGCGATTCTCGGGGTGAGCTTCACCCTCGGCGCCATGCCGGCACTGGCTACTCAGCGGGCACTGCCCAAGGTCCGCACGGCCACCATGCACCGGCTGGAGGTTCCGGCCTCAGGAGTCGGCACCACCTTCACTGCCCGCGGGACGATGGCCAAGCCCTTTGTCGGAGCAGTCACCCGTGTGACCCAGGCAGGCCTCGCTCCGAAGGCCGCCCGCAGCTATCCAGCGCTCCCCCCTCCTTCATCTCGACCGAAGGCAGGGACGGAGCAGGCCGCGAGTGCCGTTTCTGGCGGAGCCTACTTCTCCCTATCTCCGACACGCTTGCTGGATACCAGGACGAATGGCGGAACCCTCGGCCCCAACAGCAGCCTCAATCTGACCGTGACTGGCGGTTCGGTTCCATCGGATGCCATTGCTGCGGCACTGAACGTCACCGTTACCGGTACAACCGCCGACAGCTATCTGTCCGTGTATCCGACGGGCGGGTCACAGCCCTTGGTCTCCAACCTCAACTGGGCCGCGGGCGAGACGGTCCCCAACTTGGTCATCGTCCCGATCGGGACTGGCGGCCAGGTGACCTTCTACAACCATACCGGCCAGGCGAATGTCATCGCAGATCTCGAGGGGTACTTTGCACCTGAGTCCAGCGGCAGTACCAGTGGAAGCTACGTTCCGCTCACCCCGGCTCGGATCACAGATACGCGAAGTGGAAGCGGATATCCCAACGCAGGCGCCCCGCTGTCAGCCGGAGGGTCGCTGAACGTCCAAGTCATGGGCGCCGGAGGCGTGCCCTCGAGTGGGGTGACCGCGGTTTTGATGAATGTGACCGTCACAGACACCACAGCGGCCAGCTATCTCACGGCTTACCCATCTGGCGCGTCACTGCCTACTGCCTCCAACTTGAACTGGACCGCTGGTGAAACCGTGGCGAACCGCGTGGTGGTCCCGGTCGGATCCAATGGCGGGGTCACGCTCTATAACCACACCGGGACCGTCGATGTGATCGTGGACGTCAACGGCTATTTCACAAATGGGACCACGGCCCCAGCGGCTGCCAGCCTCTACATGCCGATCACTCCAGTTCGGGTGCTCGATACTCGGCAGACTGGTGGCGCCCTGGGCGCGGGGTCGACACTCAACCAGCAGATGGCGGGAGCCGACGGGATACCCTCGGGTGCTGCTGCCGTCGTGAGCAACGTGACTGCAGTTGACACCACGGAAACCAGCTACTTCACGGTCTACCCGACCGGAGGAAGTCGCCCGACGGCCTCGGACGTCAACTGGAGTGCGGGTCAGATCGTGCCCAATTTGACAGTCGCCACCTTGAGCGCTGGAGGCTCGGTCAGCGTCTACAACCACGCCGGGAGCGCCGCTGTGCTTATCGACGCCTTCGGATACTTCCTTCCGGAGTCATCAGCTGGTGCCCTGACGATCACCACAACGTCCCTGCCCGGTGGCACTGTTGGAACGGCTTATACCCAAGCGCTCGCGGCTTCTGGGGGCACGCCCCCCTATTCCTGGACGATCAGCTCTGGGGCCCTGCCTTCGGGCCTGACGTTGTCCAGCGGCGGCGTGATCTCTGGCACACCGACGTCGGCGGGGACGGCCTCCTTTGGCGTCACGGTGACGGACGCGAGCGGCCCGACACCGGAGACTGCTAGCGCACATCTCTCGATACAGGTTGCTGCGGCGGAGGAAACGCTGGCCTATGACAACTGGTCGGGATATGCGGTACAAGGCTCCCAGACTGCTGCCTTAGCCGCGACTTCCGTGACCGGGACCTTCACCGTCCCCGACCTGACTTATGCGGCGAGCTGTAGCGACGTGATGTCGGTTTGGAACGGGATCGACGGGAGCAGCAACGAATACCTCATTCAGGCAGGAGTCGAACTTACGACCGTCATTCCATATGGGGCCGGTGCGGGCTCGTGCACTCCGGGCGAATTCTACATCACGCCGTGGTGGGAGGTCATAACTCCAACCAATTTGGCCCCAGAGACCTATATAGAAACCTGGGACAACGGTAGCCAAGCTGTCGTCAGTCCAGGCGACCAGGTGACAGTGACCATCAACCAAGTTAGCCTTGGTGCGTGGGACATTATCCTGACTGATGACACCACGGGAGGCACCTTCGACTATGCCCAGTACTATGGCTCTGACGTGTCCTACGCCGGGCCGGGAGCATCGGCCGAGTGGATAGTCGAAGACTCCGACCAGCCAAGCAACCCCAATTGCACATGGCCCGGTAACGGCCTGTACCTGTGCCCGATGCCCGCGTATAGCCCTCCGGTGTCGTTCACTGGCACCGGTTTCAACTACACGGGTGCCTATGGGGAGACGGACCGGATCTATATGGTCGACCAGAGTGGGAACATCGTTTCGCAACCCTCGAGCCTCGCCACCAACGGCGATTTCACCGTGAGCTACGTGGGTAGCGGCACCAACGCTCCTAACGGGGCTGTCACAGTAGGGACGCTCGGGTCCATGGTGCCAACCATCCCGCGCGTGTCCACGTCTACGCTCAGCCCGCCCCCGTACACAGCTCCGTGATACTCACGAGAGAGGTGGGAAGCCGGCACGAGGGACGTCTTGGCCGCAGTCGTACGTCCGAGGACTCCAGTCGGCCGAATTGGCCTACTAGGCGCCGGTGGTTTGGCCGGAACGCCTTGGCGATGCCGTCGAGAGCTTTCGGGAGAACTGGAAGGTCTCGACCAACTGGAAGTAGGTTGGCTACCGTAATGCACATCGGGAGGACTTGCGCTCCAGACCGGAGAGAGGTCGTCTGGTAGTTCTATGGCCCGGTATTGGTGCACCCAGTGCTCTCAATCCGTGCAGGCGGGGCCCGCCCATCCGCTAGTGGCGGGTGTCGGCTCGCTCGGGTGTGGCCTCCTTGCCGGGTTCGTCGCCTTTGCGGGGATGGTCACCGGCTATGCCCTGAGGGTCAGCTCGAACATCCCTGCAATGGCCGTTGCCCTGTTTGCCCTGGGCGGCCTGCTCATCGGTGCCACGGTCAGAGTAGCTCGCTACCACGCTTCGGTGCGGGCCGCGCCAGTCTGCCGTTCGTGCGGGACAAGATTCGAGGCGCCGACCGTAGCACCAATGCCCTGGACGGCGGGCATCTCGCCGACGCCTTTGGAGGTCAGTGGCGCAGAAGTGCGCAGCAGTACGGCACGTGGCGGGCTTACGTGTCCCAAGTGCCATTCCGACCAAGTCCTCATCGGTAGGCGCGGGTACAACTGGAAGAAAGGCGGTACGGTGACCGGCGCCGCCCTAGTGACCATGCCTCTGCTCGGAGTGTTGAGTCTTGCTGGCATGGCTGCCGGGGCGCATGGTCGGACCCGGGTCAGGCTGCAATGCCTTGAATGTGGCAAGCAGTGGGAACCGGGTAAGCGATGATGCTCCGGATGATGTCGTGATCCGTTTAGTTATCGCGCGTGGGTTGGCTCTAATGGCAATGACGAGCCTCGTAATCGTGGCGGTGCTCGTGGCCCCCCTGATAGCCCATCGGGTTCCTTCCGCCATTTCTGCCGTGAAGCACGAAGTGGCCGTGCTGGCAGCGGACCTCAAGCTGAACCCTCACTCGTCGGCGCACCAGCAGTCAAGCGTCGAGCACCCGCGTCCTACCACCTCCCCGACTTCAACGCCGCCCATGCCGTCGGAACAGGCCGGGTGGCGCGCGGTGTCCCACAACAACTGTGTCTGGGCTGAGGGCACCTTGACCACAGACTCGACCCTCGACCTCGAGGCGGCCACGGAGTTCCCGTCATGGGAAACCTGGTACACCACGGTCGCCTCCTGGTGGGTGCAGGCGCAGTCGGTCGTGAAGGGGCTGTGCGGCCAGGGGCCGGTGCCAACTTCGCTCGACTGCCAGCAGGCGATGGGCCACTTCGCCACCGCGCGCGCCACCCACGAGGCAGCGCTGAACGGGCAGGATCAGCTGGGAGAGCCGGGCACGCTCGCCTCGGATCGGTCATGGAATGAGGCGTGGGCAGGCTACTACACGAGGTTGACCGACATCGTGGCCCAGACCGGGTGCGGGGCGGCAGCGGGATGAGCACGGAGGTACCGGAGAGATTCTTGGATAGGCGCAACGGCGGGACCAGACCTCTGCTACCAAGTCGACACGGAGGGGCACGCGTAGGGGCCTGCGCAACGAGCACCGTAGGTTGCTCGAGTGGCGGAAGCGTGCCCCGAGCATAGCTACAGCGTTGTGGAGGCCGACCGCATGGATGAGCGTATCCGATACGTGGGACTGGATGTCAGCAAGGTGACCATTCAGGTCGCGGTGACGGACACCGACGGGAAGGTGACGGAGTACGGTAGTGGGTCAGTTTGAATCGGCCCACCCCGCCCAGCCGCGTCCAGGCGCTCTACCAAGTGCAGCTTCGCGTTCAGGCCCCTAAACCAGCAGCAGCCCTGGGTGGCCGGTGGGCGTGGGATCGTCAGCGCCGCGGTGAACGGTCGGGACGGATGCGCTACTCTTCACCTGCTGGGTGCCTCCTGCTTGGAACCGGTGGTCTTGTGACAACCCCCATTTTCCAAGTCAGCGAGGCACCTTTGCTGTCTCCTCCAGCTCCTCTCCCTTGCCCTTACCCACTGATTCAGGTCAGAGTGCCCCCTGGGAATCATCTTGAGACGCTCCACGGAGATCTGGCGGGACGTTACAGCATCCGCATCAACGACCGATGGAGGACCTGCTTTCGCTGGACCAGTGGCGGCCCGGAAGAGGTGGAGATAGGCGACTATCACTGAAGGAGATGCGCGATGAGCACAGTTGCTGCGTTCCCGCCTATACACCCCGGGGAGGTTCTGGTCGAGGAGTACCTGTCCCCGTTGGGACTCAGCCA